>CAITYE010000354.1 GCA_903896535.1 uncultured Paracraurococcus sp. | reverse complement strand
CCGGATATCTCCATCCTGTCGGACGAGTTCCTCGCCGAGGTCCGGCAGATGGAAAAGCGCAACCTGGCCATTGAGGCGCTGAAGAAGCTGATCAACGGCGAGGTCCGGTCCCAGGCGCAGCGCAACGTGACTCAGTCGAAAGCCTTCACCGAGCGGCTGGAGGCGGCCATCGCCCGCTACCATTCCAATGCGCTGACCACGGCTCAGGTGTTGGAAGAACTGATCCAGATCGCAAAGGACATTCGGGCGGCACGGGCGCGGGGCGAGGAGACTGGCCTCACCGATGAGGAGATCGCCTTCTACGATGCGCTGGCTGAGAACGAGAGCGCCCGCCAAGCGATGGGAGAGCCTGCGCTGCGGGTCATCGCCCACGAGCTGGTGGCAAGCATCCGCGGCAGCGTCTCCATAGACTGGATCCATCGGGAGGCCGCCAGGGCGCGCATCCGCGTGCTCGTGAAGCGCATCCTACGGAAATACGGATACCCGCCGAACCTGCAGGACGCGGCCGTCCAAACGGTGCTGCAGCAGGCGGAGGCGCTGGCGGGAGAGTGGGCGGGGTGATGCTGGAATAAGCGTCCTGCCCCTGCACCGCGGCGTCACCCCGATAGCCGGGGCAAAGTCGCCTGAGGGCTCAGTGATCAGGACCCGGCGCGCCGGCCCTTCATCGCATTCTTGAGCGTCGGGCTCGCCTTGAAGCGGACGCTCTTGCCGGCCTTGATCTTCACAGGCTCGCCCGTGCGGGGGTTCAGGCCCTTCCTGGCCTTGGTCTCCACGACCCGGAAGGTGCCGAAGCCCGGGATGCTCAGCCGACCATCGGCCTTGATCTTGGCGACCAGCGCATCGAGGAAATCGCCGGCCGCGCGCGTCGCGGCAACGCCGGAGATGTCGGTGGACTGCTTGATCACATCGGCGATGAACTTCTTCGACATCCGGCGAATCCTCTTTAGCGAAGCGACAGCGCCGCGTTCTGGCCGGTTAGCCATTCTGCTTCAAGGTGTTGGCTGTGGGACAGACATCGACAAAGTACGGCTCGGTATTGCGTCGTGCCTCGCTGGCTCACTGATCGACGTTTCGCAGTTCCGCTTGCTCCCCCATGAGCAAGTCGAACGAACCCAATTTTCGGCCCTAAAATGCCCAGGTTTTCCGCGGCTTTCAGCGTGGCTCGATAATCGGCCAAGTCGCCAGGTTCGGAGAAACGGCGCCGGAGAGAGAGCCAATTGGGTGGTCTTTGCGGAACCGGACAGGCCAGCCGTCGCGGCAAAGCCGCGGAAAACCTGCGGCTCACGGCTTGGCGTTCGGAGGGCGAGAGAGTTTGCGGCGGCAGCCGCTGGCGTCCCCAACGGGATTCGAACCCGTGTTACCAACGTGAAAGGCTGGTGTCCTAGGCCACTAGACGATGGGGACTTACGACAAACGCCGTTTGCCAGAGACTCCCCAGCAAGTCCAGCGCCCACCTAACGGCCCATCAACCTTCGGGCCGGCCGATATGCGCGGCGAACATCGTCAACAGGGACGGCAGCGTCATTACCACCGCAAGTAGGGCATAGATCAAACTGAGCGTCAGCATCACGCCCATACCCGCGGTCCCTGGATGATGCGACAGCGCGAGCGTACCGAAAGCCGTTCCATTGGTCAGCGCGCTGTAAAGCACTGCCCGTGTCAGTGCCGAGGGCAGTAGCGCCCTCTCACCCGCCCGCCATGCGGCGACGTAGTAGATATTGAAGGCCACACCCTGCGCAAAGAGAAGCGGTAGCGCAATGATATTGGCGAGGTTGAGCGGCAAATCGATAATCACGCAGGTGGCAAGCGTCAGAAGCCCAGCCAGCACCAGCGGCGCCAGCGCCAGGAACGCCAACCGCCACGACCGCAGGGCAAACACCAGCAGCAGGACCGTCAACGCGGTCGCAATGACGCCAGCACGCAGAAAGGCGATGCTCACTGTGTGAGCACTTGCCTGGACCGATACGGCGGGGCCAGAGGCGCTGGGCACGACCCGCAATACCGCCGTTGCGAAGCGGGCCATCTGATCCGCCCGGTCGGAGCGATCACGTGGTCGGACCTCAACCCGCGGCTGGCCATCCGCGCTGATCCAGTCGCGGCGCAATGCGGCCGGCAGGTCGTTTATCGTTGTGCTGCGTGCCGCCAGAGCCAGGCGCAATCCGTCGAGCGTCGTCGCCAGCCCCGGCACCATCGCTGCACGCAACCTCTCCCGCGCAACGGTCGGCGCGGTCGCAACTGTCTCAAATGCGAGGGCCAGACGGCGCGCGGCAGCACCGATAGGCACTGGCGCGTTGGGCCAGGCCGCGGCGCGTTGAAGCGTCGCGGCGGCCTCCCGCAAGGCCAGGATCGTCTCGCCGTCATCAGGTGGCGGTCGAATGATTGGGGGGGAGAGAGTGATGCCGAGAAGGTCAGCAGCGTCCTCGATCAACGCAAGCTTCGCCGGCTGATCCTTCGGAACGAAATCCAGCAACGACCGGGCACTATCAACTTCGGGCAGCGCTTCCAGGCGGGGAATGAGCGCCGCCGCAGCCGCCAAATCGGGAACCAGGATCTGGATGGTATTGGGCGTCGTATCTGGGTGGCGCATCAGGTCCCGGAATGTCGAAACCGCTTCGGTCTTCGGGTTACGCAGGTTCAGCGGGTTCGTGTCGAATCGTAGCCACAGGAGGGAGACGGAGGCCAGCAGCGCCACGAGCAGCGTTATCCACGACACGCGGCGCGCATGGACGGTCAGCCAGCGATCGAGCGGTGCCAGTGCGGCATAGCCCACCGGCTGCTCCTCCTCCCGTGGCTGCGTATAAAGGAGAATGGCCGGTAGCGTCGTCAGGCTTACCACGACACCGATGATCATGCCCGCTGCGGCGATGATGCCAAGTTCCGAGAGACCGCGATAATCGGTCGGCAGAAACGCCAGGAAGCCCGCGCAGAGCGCACAGGCCGCCAGCCCAATACCTGGCCCGGCAACGGCGCCAGCCGTCACCAAGGCGCTGGCCAAGGGTTCGCTTCGCATCCGGTGGCGCTGCTCTCGAAGACAGACCGAATACTGGATCGCAAAATCGACCCCAAGGCCGATGAACAGCACAGCAAACGCAATTGAGAGCGGGTTGTAGGGCCCGATGAACACCGTGCCGAAGGCTCCGGTCAGGACTAGGCCCAACACGAGCACGATCATCATCGGCCCGATCAACCGCATGGAGCGCAAGCCAAACCACAGCAGCGCGGCAACGGAGAGAAGCGAAAGCAGCGTCTCCGAGACCGCGCCGCCGAAAACCGTGGAGAATTCCTCGTCACGAATCACCGGGCTGCCAGTCAACCGTACCCGCGCGCCACCTTCAGCCAAAGGCCCCAGCTTATCGATGGCCGAACGAATGGTCTGGATCGCGACCCCGGCAGGCGCCAGACCCGTGAAATCGAGATCCGGCAGCACTTGGATGAATCGCCGCAGCGCGAGCGGCTCCGGCACTTCTCCAGTGAACATCCCGTGCCAGTCGAGCGGCTTGACCCGTCCGGCCACCGCGGCCTCGGTCGAAGTGGCGATGGCCCTCATGGCTTCCGCGAGCTGTTCGGGCAACGCGATGGGCTCGTCTCGGAGGATCCCGTCGGCAGCAAGCTGCAAGCCCTTTGCAACGCCGCGCAGAGAAGGATCGGCAGCCAGGGTGCCCAGCATGGGCTGGGCAGCAATGATGCGTTCCGTCGCACTGCGAAGTTTTTCAAGGTCTGGAAACAGCAAGGCGGCGCGGCGCAGGGCCGGATCCGCATCGATGCGGATCACCTCGCGGATGCCGCCAGTCTGGCGCGTCAGCTCCTCGGCCAGCGCAGCAGCGGCCCGCTCCGCCGCATCGGGGGTCTCACCATCAATAACGATCGCTATCGTCCCGTCGCGCTGCGGGAAGGCACGATCAATCGCCGCCTCCGCCTGACGCCAGGGCAGATCGGGCCGAAACATCCTGAGGGCGTCGGTATCCAACGCGAAGCGGTCCGCCAGGAGCCAGCACGACCCGATCCCCAATACCAAGGACAGCAGGAGCGTCAGGGCCGGCCGGCGCACGGCGGCCGCCACCAGCAGCGCAGCCAACTGGCCGAATAGGCCGCCGCGCGCCGTCGCTTCGCGCAAAGCCATCGCTGCGGCATCGCCCTCGCTAGTCGGTCGATGCGCGGACGGTTTCGTTGGCTCCAATTCCTACTCCGAGTCGCAAATGATCGCTTCGCTCAGCCAGGACTTAGCTTGCGTCGCATGGACGGGAAACTGTTCGGCAGACAAAATCCTTGTCACGATTCGTCTTGCTCACCCCGCGAAAAACGGGCATCCGATCATCGTCGGTCAGTGTAGAGGTTTTCCAGCCGATCCCGGGCGTCTGTCCCAAACCCAGGCAGCGCGGTGCTCTCGCGAGCCTGTGCGCCGAACTCTTTACCAGGAACGCTGCGGGTCATGCTCGGCCGGAGGTTGCTTGCGGATTTCGGTCAACGTGCCGTAACGGCTCTCGGCTTGCCCGAGCGTTTGTTGGGCGCCGATGCACTCATCCGTCGCAGCGGCGCGGCGAATGCCTTGGCAGACCACGAGGCGACGGACCCTCTACGCCTGCTGCTTCAGGGGTATCATAGCGCTGAGCTGAGTTTCATCGGTTGCTTCGCCGCCCGCTTCGACATGCTCCGCCGCCTCACCAATCTGCGCGCGCTCGAAGCCCGTGCGGCGACCGACCCGGCAATTCTGCAAAGCCCTTTGGCGGCACCGATCTTCATTACGGGCCTGCCACGCAGTGGCACGACCTTTCTGTTCAAACTGCTTGCTGAGGACCCGGAGAATCGTTCGCCAGCGGTCTGGGAGACTGTCTACCCACTACCCCGCAAGCCGGGCGATACGGCGGCGGCGCGGATCGCCGCCATGCAGCGGCAGTTGGATGCCTTCGATCGGATGGCGCCCCAGTTCCAGGCGATACACCCGATCGAGGCGACCTCGCCCCAGGAATGCACCGAGATTTCGGCCCATGTCTTTCGCAGTTTTCGGTTCGAAACCACGCACCACATCCCCGGCTACCGCAGTTGGCTGCACGCGGCCGATCACCTGCCGGCGTACCGATTCCACCGCCAATTCCTGCAGCACCTGCAACACAATGACGGGCAACCGAAGCGCTGGGTGCTGAAATGCCCGGACCATGTCTTCACCCTGCCGGCGCTGAAGCAGGCCTACCCCGATGCGCGTCTCATCTTTCTCCATCGCGACCCGCTCGAAGTGCTCGCTTCGGTCGCCGGGATGACGGAAATCCTGCGCCGCCCCTTCAACGTGAACGTCGATCGCGTGGCAATTGGCCGGCAAGTGACGGAAGACTGGGTTGCCGGCACCTCGGCGATGCTGGAGGCGGAGGCGAAGGGACTGTTTCCATCAGCCCAAGTCCTGCATCTTCGGTTCCGAGAACTCACCGCCCAGCCGCTCGAGGCGATTGAGGCAATCTATGCCCATTTCGCCCTGCCGCTGCCTGCAGCGGTTCGCCAACGCATGGAACGTCATGTGGCAGATCGGCCCCGTGGCGGCTACGGCGGGCTGACCTTCGACCTGGCGGATTACCAAATCGATCCCGCCGTGCTGCGGCCACGCGTTGCAGATTATCAGGCGCGCTTCGGGGTTTAAGATGTTACGCAGATTCTCGGCTCGGCAGGCCCTTTGGCCGCCCTCACCCCGGTTCCTGTCGCTCGCGCTCACCATCGCTTTGCTGGGCGGAATGGCCGCAGCGAGCGCTCTCTTGCTCGATCTCGGTCCCATTGTGCTGCGCGCCCTGCCGGCGCTGCCTCTGGCTGTCCTGGTTCATTTTTCGCAGATAATCGCAGCAGCGATGGCCTGGCGGCTCATTTTTCATGCTCCAAGGCCAGGCCCGTGGCTCATGATCCAGGCGCGTTGGGTGAGGGAATCCCTCAACGGCCTATTGCCGCTTGTCGGCATCGGCGGGGGTGTCCTCGCCGGCCAAGAGATCGCAAAGAAAACGGGACGCCCCTTCGCCGGCGTCGCCGCTGGCGCGACCGTGGATTTGCTGCTCGAATCCTTGACCCAGTTGCCGTTCCTGCTGGTTGGATTGTTGCTGTTCAGTGCGCTTGCACCCGGCCTGCTGTCCCTAGGCCAGGCGGCCCTCCTCATCGCCCCCCTCGCCGCCGCCGCTGCCTTCGTAGCGACGCTCGCCTTACCGGGGCCGCGGATGCTGTGTCTGCGTCTTGCAGAGCGGTTCGGTTACGGCGCTACCCTGGCGCGCCTCACCGGCGCTCTCGGGGTCGTGAACGCAGCCCCCGCAGCGTTGCTGGGGGCCGCGGCCTGGCATCTCCTGGCCTGGACGCTGGGGGCGGCCGAGGTCTGGATCGTGCTTCGTGTCATCGGCTCGCCGGTCAGCCTGCCGGAGGCCTATGTCATCGAGAGCCTCGGTATGGCCGCCCGCAGCCTCGGCTTCGCCTTGCCAGCCGGCCTCGGGGCGCAGGAAGCCGGACTAGCGGCGGTCGCGATCGGCCTAGGCACCCCAGCCGAGGCAGCCGTTGCCATGGCGATGCTAAAACGACTGCGAGAGGTGGCCCTCAGCCTGCCCGGGCTGATTTTCTGGCGCTGGTCCATGCGCCGGGGTGGCTGAGGGGGCTGTCGCAATCCGCCAAGGCGTCGTAGCGTGCCTCATCCTGGGTGCCGGTGCAGGGGGCGCACGCCCCGTTCCGGCGCGCGCGGGGGACGCAAAACGACCACGGAAGAGAGCATGACAGAGACGCGATATCTTGCCGCGCAGACGCTCGATGAAGCGATCGGCGCCTATGCTGCGGCCGCCGGGGCCGCGCGGATCCTGGCGGGCGGGACTGATCTGCTCGTGCAGATGCGTTCCGGCGTGCTCCGCCCAGGCCTCATCATCGATGTGAAGAAAATCGAGGAAATGACGGCCATCGTACCCAAGGCCGATGGTGGCTATTGGGTAGGCGCCGCTGTTTCGGGTGCGGTGCTTGCAGAACACAAGGGCTTCGCCGCGACTTGGCCGGGCGTGCTGGAAGCAACGAACCTAATTGGCTCGAAGCAGGTCCAGGGCCGCGCCTCCATCGGTGGCAACCTCTGCAACGCCTCGCCGGCCGCCGATAGCGTGCCGGCGCTTGTCGCGGCGGGCGCCGTGGCCAGCATCCAGGGCCCGCATGGCCGGCGCGAACTGGCGGTTGAGCACCTACCGGCAGGGCCGGGACGGACCCATCTGAAGCCAGGCGAGGTCTTGGTTGGCTTCACCTTTCCGGCGCATCCGAAAGGGTCGGGCGATGCCTATCTGCGGATGATCCCGCGGACCGAAATGGACATCGCGGTTGTCGGCCTCGGCGTGAACCTGACGCTGGCCGGCGGCAAGGTGACAGCGGCGCGCGTCGGGCTTGGCGCCGTCGCGCCAACCGTGCTGTTGGTTGAAGATGCGGCGAAAGCGCTAATCGGCTCCAGCCTCGATGAGCGCGCCCTAGACGCTGCGGCGGCCGCCTGCCGTGCCGCATGCAAGCCGATTAATGACAAGCGCGGCACCATCGAATACCGCACCAAGGTGGCAGGGGTGCTGCTGAAGCGCACTGCCCTCATCGCTGCCGAACGCGCCGGGAGGAAATAAACATGGCGAAAGTCCACGTCACCACGACGATCAATGGCGAGCCCGAGGAATTTCTTTGCGAGCCGCATCAGAGCATGCTGGACGCCCTGCGCGGCCCGCTCGGACTGACCGGCTCGAAAGAAGGGTGCGGCACGGGCGATTGCGGAGCTTGCTCGATCACCCTCGATGGACGGCTCGTTTGCTCCTGCCTAATGCTGGCAGTTGAGGCCGAAGGCAAGAAGATCGGTACGATCGAGGGGCTGGCTCAGGGCGATCATCTGCATCCCTTGCAGCAGAAATTCCTCGAATGGGGCGCGCTGCAGTGCGGCATCTGCACTCCGGGTGTGCTGGTCGCCGCCAAGGCCTTGCTCGAAAAGAACCCCGATCCGACCGAGACCGAGGTTCGCTTTTGGCTCGCCGGCAATCTGTGCCGTTGCACGGGCTACGACAAGATCGTGCGGGCGGTGCTGGAAACCGCCGCTGACATGAGGAGGGCTGCCTGATGAACGTCATCGCCAATAAGTGGATCGGGCAGCGGACCATCCGCCCCGACGGCGCGGATAAGGTAACCGGCCGCGCCTGCTACGCCGCGGACAACACCATGCCCGGAATGATCTGGGGCAAGGTGCTGCGCAGCCCGCATGCGCATGCTCTGATCCGCAGCATCGATACCTCCAAGGCTGAAAAGCTGCCGGGTGTGAAGGCGGTCGTCACCGCAAAGGATCTTGTTGAGTTCCCGGTGGACAAGCCAGTTCCGCTCGGCATCCAGGACATGCGCTGGATGTCGCGTAATATCATGGCGCGGGAGAAGGCGCTTTTCCACGGCCATCCGATCGCCGCCGTGGCGGCAATCAACGAAGAGGTTGCGGCCGAAGCCTGCAAGCTGATCGAGGTGGACTACGAAGTCCTGCCGCACGCCATCGAGATCGAGGACGCGATCAAGCCGCATGCCCCGATCCTGCATGATTTCGTGCGCTTCGAGGGAAAGCCCTCGAACATTGCAGGAACCATGGTGAATAAGGTCGGCGACGTCGAGGCCGGTTTTGCCGAGGCCGATATCGTGATCGAGCGGACTTTCACGACGCGACCCGTGCATCAAGGCTATATCGAGCCGCAGGCCTGCACAGTCAGCTGCACCGCTGATGGCAAGGTCACGATCTGGTCCTCCAGCCAGGGCCAGTTCATGGTTCGCGCCATGACCTCCTTCCTTACCGGGATCACGCAAAGCAACATCCGTGCGATCCCCGCCGAAATCGGCGGCGGCTTCGGCGCCAAGACCATCATCTACCTGGAGCCGCTGGCGACGGTGCTTGCGAAAAAAAGCGGCCGGCCGGTAAAGATGGTGATGACGCGCGAGGAGGTGATGCGTGCGACCGGCCCGACGTCGGGCTCTCGCAGCACCGTCAAGATCGGTGCCAAGAAGGACGGCACACTGGTCGCCGCGCAGGGTACTTTCTACCTGCAGGCCGGCGCCCTGCCCGGCTCGCCGCTGCGCGGTCCCGTCGGCTGCTCCTTCTCCCCCTACTATATCCCGAACATCCTCTCGACGGGCTACGACGTCGTCTCCAACCGCTCGAAGGTCGCGGCCTACCGGGCACCCGGCGCCCCGCTCGGCGCTTTCGCGGCGGAATGCGTGATCGACGAGATCTGCGAGAAGCTCGGGCTCGATCCGCTGGAGTTCCGGCTTAAGAACAGCTCGAAGGAAGGCCAGAAGGCGGTTTACGGAGCGACCTTCGGGAAGATCACCTTCGAGGAGACGGTCGAAGCCGCACTGAAACACCCACACTATAAGGCGCCGCTCGACAAAAACCCACGCCCGGGCGTGAAGCGCGGCCGCGGCGTCGCCTCCGGTTTCTGGTTCAACGCTGGCGGTGAGAGCAGCGCGCAGGTGAACATCACCGAGGACGGCAACGTCGCGGTGACGACCGGTCACCCTGATGTCGGCGGCAGCCGCGCTTCGATCGCCAATGTCACGGCCGAACTCCTGGGCATTGACCACAGCCGCATCTCCGTACTGATCGGCGATACGGCGTCCATCGGCTTTTCGAATCTGACGGGCGGTAGCCGCGTGACCTTTGCCTCGGCAATAGTGGTGACCCAGTCGACCGAGAAGGTGATCGGGCAGCTGAAAGAGCGGGCCGCGCGGATCTGGAAGATCGATCCCGACGCGGTGACCTGGGAGAATGGAGAGGCGCGGCCGGCCGGCCCCAATGCCGGCAAGTTCCCGCCCCTCTCGCTCGAGGATCTGGCGGCCAAGGCGAACGAAATGGGCGGCCCGATTGGTGCAGGTACCCAGCTCAACACGACCGGTGCCGATCCGGGCTTCGCCACCCACATCGTCGACGTCGAGGTCGATGTCGATCTCGCTATCGTCAGGGTGCTGCGCTACTCGGCCGTGCAGGATGTCGGTCGCGCACTGCATCCCAGCTATGTCGAAGGCCAGATCCAGGGCGGTGTGGTCCAAGGCATCGGCTGGGCACTGTCGGAGGAGTACCTCTTCGACAAGCAGGGTAAGCTCGAAAATGCTGGCTTCCTCGATTACCGGATGCCGGTCTGCTCGGACGTACCGATGATCGAGCCCGTGATGCTCGAGATCCCCAATCCGAAGCATCCGCAGGGCGTACGTGGCGTCGGCGAAGCGCCGATTGTCCCGGTGCTTGCGGCTATCACCAATGCCGTTCACGACGCACTCGGCAAGCGCTTTTGCGACCTGCCGCTATCGCCCCCGCGGGTCAGCGCGGCGCTGGACGCGGCGGCCGAGTAAGAAGCGGCATAGCCGGCGCAGGGGCATCCCCCTGGCCGGTTACCTTGGCCTTCAGGACGGCGATCGCGCGAGCGGTCGCCGTTTTTTCTCGCATGGTCTCAGACGGGACCGATCAGGCTGAAGCCTGCTCCAGAATCATCGCAGCCGCCTTCTCACCGATCATGATCGACGGCGCGTTCGTATTGCCGGATGTCAGGGTCGGCATGATCGAGGCATCGGCCACCCGCAACCCTGCGATCCCGTGCACCCTGAGCTGCGCATCCACCACCGCCATGCCGTCTTGTCCCATTCGGCAGGTGCCAACCGGATGATACGTGGTCTCCCCAGCACGCTTAACCCAATCGATTATTTCGTCGTCGCCGTTGAGCGGTGCGCCCGGGGCGAGTTCCGTCAAGCGTAGCGGTGACAGGGCAGGCGCGGTCATAACCGCCCGCGCAATACGAATGGCCTTGACCGTCAGTTCGACATCGGCGGGCGAAGCCAGGAAGTTGAAAGTGATCGCCGGTGGCTGGCGCGGATCGGCGCCAGTGATGTGGACATGTCCCTTGCTCTCCGGACGCATGGGATGCGCATAGCAGGTCATGCCCGATTCTTTCGCGATCTTTGGTCCCGTAGGACCGGCGACGCTCAACATCGGTACCCAGCCAAGCAGCAAATCCGGCGCTTCGAGTCCTTCGCGCGAGCGGACGAAGGCGCGCAAAGGCGCCGCTACGGAAGCGAGCATCCCATTGCCCATGAACAGGTAGCGGAACGCCTGGCCAACAAGGTTCAGGCCGCGTCCACGGTCGTTATTCGTCCACCCTGGGGCACCAACCGACCAGCGGGTTCGCGGCGCGTAGTGATCGCGCAGGTTCTCACCAACGCCTGGCAGAGCCTGCGCCACGGCGATGCCGAGGGATGCCAACCGGTCTGGCTGACCGATGCCCGACAGCTCCAGCAGTTGCGGTGAGTTGATCGAGCCCCCACTGACGACGACGTCCCGCCCCGCTCGCGCTTCCCGCACCGTATCGCCTTCGCGCCAGCGAACGCCGATGCAGCGTTTTCCTTCCAGCAGCAACCTTTCCGCCAGCGCCCCCGTGGCGATGCGCAGGTTCGGCCGGCGGCGGGTTGCGGCATCCAGGTAGCAGGCTGCGGTCGACATGCGTCGGCGGCTGGCAATGCTCGCCTGGCTCATTGCGATGCCGTCCTGGGTGGCGCCGTTGTAGTCCGGGTTGTAGCGGATACCGACCTCACCAGCGGCCTTTATGATGGCCTGGAAGATGGGCTCGCGGGGCGGTGGATTGGTGACCCGCAGCGGGCCGGAGCGCCCGCGATAGGCGTCATCGCCCGACGCCTCGTAGCTTTCCATCCGCTTGAAATAGGGGAGCACGTCGGCATAGCTCCAGCCGGCATTGCCCATCTGCGCCCAACCGTCGAAATCCTGAGCCTGACCCCGCACGAAAGCGAGGCCATTGATGGCGGAAGAGCCGCCCAGAATGCGCCCACGCGGCACCGGTAGACGCCGACCATGGGTGCTTGGTTCGGGCTCGGAACTATAGAGCCAGTTCGCGGCGGGGTTATTGATCAGCTTGGCATAGCCGATCGGGATATGGGTCCAGTGGTGCCCCGCCGGCCCCGCCTCTAGCAGCAGGACCCGATGGCGTGGATCTTCGGAGAGCCTGTGCGCGACCGCGGCACCGGCCGATCCGGCGCCGACCACAATAAAATCATATTCGTCCATGCTTGCGTCGTTTCCCCTTGGGCAGCCATGAACCCATGGCCACGCGGGCAGCGCAAGATACGATGTCACATCAGCAGTCAAAGGATTTGACCGCCAGTATCAGCTTTTGCTGTCTCTCAATCGCCGGGCGGAAACCTCCGGTTTCCTTGGCAGCGCGGCACGGGCCGCAGCGCCCGTTCGGGACCTCGGCAAGCCGCGAAGCCTCGCGCCGTTGGTCTCAGTTCGTCGGCACGCTTGGCGCCGCTGGCGCTGGGGCAGGTGCCGAGGGCAGTGCCGGCCCGGTCGGCAGGGTATCGAGGATCGAGCGCTGCGGTCCGCTGCTCCGGCCGAGGATCGCCAATGCGATCGACAAGACAAAAAACAGCGTGCCGAGGATGGCAGTCGCTCGGGTAAGCAAATTCGCGGTGCCGCGCCCCCCCATGAAGGCGCCCATGCCTTGGGACGAGCCTATGCCGAGACCACCGCCCTCGCTCCGCTGCAACAGGACAACCCCGATGAGAGCAAGGGTCACGAACAGGTGGACGATGAGCAGGATACCGGACATGGGCGCGAGTTCTAGCGGGTCATCACCGATAATGCCAATTCCTGCGGCGGGCTCAGGCCTCTACGACCACATAGTGATCTTCGACCCGCACAGGGAATGTCTCGGCTTGATAGGGGCCCTCCTGCAGCGCCGCTCCGGTCTCCACATGCGTCTGGAACTGGCGGAGTTGGACCCGCTTAGGGTCAAACCAGGATTTCCCGGTGCGAATATCGAATTCCCAATAGTGCCACGGGCAACGGATCATCTCACCCCGGCGGGCATAGACGTATTCGCCCGGCGCCGGGCTTTCCACATGGCCGGACAGCAGCCCCTGGCAGAGGCTACCCCCCTGGTGCGGGCAGCGATCGGAGAGGGCAAAAAATTCGCCCCCCAGATTGAAGACGACGATCCGCCGCTCGCCGACAGTGATGACATGGCGGCCACCTGGCGCGATGTCCGCTACCGGAGCAACAACATGCCGCGCCATGGCTAGAGGCCGTAGAGGGCCCGGGCGTTGCCGCCATAGATGGCCGCCCGCCGCTCCTTCGGGATGATGCCGGGGATCGCCTCTCGCGCATCGTCGAAGTCCCAATGCGGATAATCGGAGGCGAACAGGATGCGGTCCCACCCCACCCAATCGAAAATATCGAGGATGTGCTGACCCCGCTCAGGCTCCTCCATCGGCTGGGTCGAGACCCAAATGTGCTGCCGGATTTGCTCGGAAGGTGCGCGCTTGAGGTGCGGTACTTCGCTCTTCAGATGCTTCCAATGGGTATCGAGCCGCCAGGCGACAGAAGGCAGCCAGGCAAAACCGCATTCGATCAAGATGATCTTCAGCGCGGGGAAGCGCTCCAAGACACCTTCAACGACCAGGGAAATCACCTGGTTCTGGCATGAGGTCGCGTGCTCGCTCACCTCCTCGATGTAAAAGCTGGGCCAGCCACCATTGGTCATCGCCCAGCCGGAATATCCGAAGGCGTGGAAGGCGACCGGCAGGCCCGCTTCGACAGCAGCCTCGTAGATCGGCCAGTAGCGCGGATTGCCAGCCGGCTCGGCGGTGCGCGACATCATTAGCACCTGCACGAAGTTCGGGTCACCGGCCCGCTTGCGGATCTCGGCCGCCGAAGCGATCGGGTCCTCGTAAGGCACGACGATGGAGCCGCGCAGCCGCGGCTCCTTACGTAGCCATTGCTCCAACTGCCATTCATTCACCGCGTGCGCCATGGCGGCGGAGAACGCGTTATTGCGATCGCCCTGCCCGCTGGGCTGCAGCGGGTTCAGAACACCGATGTCATGGCCATAGTTGTCGAGCAACTGGAAGCGCATGAAGTCGAGATCACTGCACGGCGTACCGCCATTGGGCGGCCAGGAATCGCGGCGCGAGGCGAGCGGCTGGGCCTTCGGGAAAGGTGGCGATCCACCAGTGAAACCGTGCCGCTGGCGCATGCCCCAAGTCAGCATGTGCTGCCACCAGCGATCGGTCAGAAAGGGGCGGAACTCCTCCAGGCTCTTCGGCCGCGGATGGATATCCACATCAAGCAGGCCAAGCGTTGCGGTCGCGGGCTTGCCGGGAACTTGGATCGGCTGGATGACGTTCATGCCATGGCTCCTTGCAGGAGGCGCGGATAAGTCTCTAACGCATTTTCGCGGAGGATGCGCGGCAACAATGCCTCTGGCAGGCCTGGCGGCAGGGCGGCGTCGCCTTCGTATTGCCAGTGCGGCCAGTCGCTGGCCCAGAGCAGCATCCGCTCGCCGCGCAATTGATCGAGGAGGCGTGGAACCATCTCGGTCGGCACATCAAAGGGCTGGACAGTCAGGCGTAACTGGTCTCGGACGATCTCGAATGGCGAGCGATCGACCCAGGGCACCTCAAAGCGCACGCCCTTCCAAGTCTTGGACAGCCGCCAGAGGAAACTCGGTAGCCAGCTCACCCCACTTTCCAGAAACACGACCCGCAATTCTGGGAATTTGGTGAAGGCGCCCTCGGTGATCAGCGACGCAAGGGTGGATTGGAACGCCTGCTGGTTCGCGGCGTATTCCTCGAGATACCAGGAGGTCCAGCCGACCGAAGTCTGCGGGTGCCGATAGGCGCTGCCGGCATGTACGCCAAGCGGCAGACGGTGCCGCACACAGGCTTCGAAAATTGGCCAGTGGGTTCGCTTTCCCAGGGGATTCTCCCCCATCACCAACACCAGCACCTGCACGAAGCGCGGATCTGGGGCGAGCCGTTCGATCTCTGCGACCGCGGCCTCGATATTCTGCGTGGGCAGGATGATGGAAGCGCGCAGCCTGGGGTCGCGGTCCAACCATTCGGCGCGAATCCAGTCGTTCACGGCCCGGGCGAAGGCGACCGCCATGTCCTGGTTGAGCTGGATCTGCACACCAGCGAGACAGTTGAGGATCGCGGTATCGGTCCCGAGCCGATCGAGCGACTGGGCGCGCAGCAACTCGACGCGATCGGCGCCACGGCCTTTTGCATCCCGCCAATCGGCCCGGATGGATTTCGGCGAGAGAACCGGCCAGGACTGGGTATCGAGCGAACCTATACCGCGCTCCACCACCTGGTCGCGCCAGAAGGGATCCAGATACGGGTGCAAGGCTGCAGTGCCTGGCAGCCAAGGATGGACATCGCAGTCGATCGGGCGGGCAGCCGCGAGCATGGCGTTTCCCGGAATAACGTTAGGCTTATGTTGGCCCGGGTGCCGGCCAGGGGCAAGCCTCTGTCGCTCTTCCCACTTGGCGCCACAGCTGTACGATCGACGCACATCACGGAGGAAATCTCACCATGGCCACACCGCTGCTTTTTACGCCCATGACGATCCGCGGCGTGACGCTGAAAAACCGCATCGTCGTGGCACCGATGCACCAATACGCAGCTATCCAAGGCTTCGTCACCGATTGGCATCTGATGAATGCTGGTCGCTACGCGGCGGGCGGTGCCGGGATGATGATGATTGAAAGCACGAAGGTGGAACGGCGGGGTTGCGGCACTCTTGGCGATACTGGGCTCTGGGACGACGCCTTCATTCCCGGCATGGCGCGCTGCGTCCAGTTCATCAAGGCGCAGGATTGCGTACCGGCGATTCAGCTCGGTCATTCCGGTCGTAAGGCACGCCGCTTCCGTCCCTGGGAAGGCGGTGCCCCGCTGAGCCGGGAAGCCGGAGTTGCGGCTTATGGTGAAGCGGATTGGGAGGCCTGGGAACTGGTATCAGCTTCCGCCATGAACGCACCGGACAGCGATCCGCTGCCCCGCGCCCTGACACGCGACGAGCTCCCCCAGGTGATCGAGCGCTGGGGCCAAGCCGCCCGGCGGGCCCATGAGGCAGGCTTTGAGGTGTTGGAGATCCACGCCGCACACGGCTACCTGATCCATCAATTTCTCTCCCCCTTCTCCAATCGTCGCAATGACGAATACGGCGGCAGCGAACTGAACCGGATGCGGTTCGCGATCGAAGTTGTGGAGAGCGTCCGCGCCCATTGGCCAGCCGAGAAGCCCCTATTCCTCCGCCTCTCGGTGGAGGATGACGCCGGTTGGGGCCCAGAGCAGTCCGTGGCGCTGGCGAAGCTCGTCGGCCCCAAGGGAGTCGATGTGATCGACTGCTCCTCAGGCGGCATGACCGGCTCGCCGGTCACCAGCACCGGCCCGATCACCTATGGTTACCAGGTCCCCTATGCAGCCAAGCTGAAGGCCGAGAGCGGCGTGATGTCCATGGCCGTGGGATTGATCGTGCACGCCAATCAGGCCGAATCCATCCTGCAGCGGGGCGAAGCCGATCTGATCGCCGTGGCGCGGGAGCTACTCTATAATCCAAACTGGCCAATGGATGCGGCGCAGAAACTGGGCGTCGATCCTGACTTCAAGCTCGTTCCACCTGCCGCTGCCTATTGGCTCGAAAAGCGCGCGCGGCACGTGAAGTCTGTAGTACCGAGCACCTATCGCCTGAAGTTGGAGGCCTGATCCGCGGCGCTACGGCGCCGCCTCCCGGCGTAAAGTAATTGCCGGGTTGCGGGTGAAAAAGCCGTAGGGCTTAAGGCTGATGCTGTGCCACTTGGTCGGCAGCACCGGCCAGTCCTCCGGCCGCGTCAGGTGATGGAAGCCCATAGTGGCCCAGATGACCACATCTGCGTGCTCTATCGGACGCTCCTGCGCGACATAGGCCGGCAGCCCCTCGCCGCCCGGCGCTTGGTTTGGCCAGGGGCCCGGCGGCGTAGCGTTCGCCGGCGTCGTAGGCGGTCACCCAGAGTGGCGCTGCGGTAAACGCAACGCGCTTCTGCGCCGGGTCCTCGGCGGCGAGCAGCGAAGTCGCGCCATGGCCCACGATAAGTTCGTAGCCAGGTTTGTGGCCGAGCGTCGTCAGCACGCCGGGGTTCACCACCCGCCATAGCTCAGGCGAATGGCCCGGCAGTACGGCGCCCTCTTTTGGCATCACCACCGGATCAAGCGTCCAGAGGCTACGGCGCACGCCATCGAGCCGACGCGGCGCAAGTCGCTCCCGGCGAAAGCTAT
>CAITYE010000353.1 GCA_903896535.1 uncultured Paracraurococcus sp. | reverse complement strand
CGGACATGTACAAGGATATCGAGGCTGCCCGCGGTCTGCTCTATCGGGCCTGCTGGACCGCCAACCCCTTCCCCGATCCCTTCCTGGCCGCCACCGCCAAGATCTTCTGCAACGAGATGGCGATCCGCGTCACCAACGAGGGTGTGCAGTTGCACGGCGGTTTTGGCTTCACCGATGAGTATCCCGTCTCCCGCCTATATCGCGGGGCGCGCTACGGCTCACTCGGTGGCGGCGCGTCAGAGACGTTGCGGGACCTGATCGGGCGCAAGCTGGCAGGCGAAGATCTCGGCCCGGACGGCATCATGGCGCTCGGCTATTTCTGAGGCGGCGCCGCCTCCAGGCACGCCACCAGCATCTGCAACAGCGCCTCGCTGAAGCGGCGCATATTGCCAACCCGATCGCCGTGGCCGGTCTCGATCGTTCCGGCGCGGCTGACCGGGCCGGCCACGGCAAAGACGCCATGCCCAGCATGGTGGCCATAGCTATTGCCGCTCGGGCCGGCCGCCCCAGCCTCTCCCAGGCCCCAGACGGCGCCAAGCCGGGTCCGTGCCCCCTCGGCGAGCAGCACCGCCATGGCCTCGGAAGCACCGGGCGTCGACCGCAGCGTCTCGACCGGGATCCCGAACAGCGTGCTCCGCGCCGCTCGGGTGTAGAGCACACCGCCGCCGAGGAAATAGACCGAGGCCCCCGGCACGGCGAGTAGGGCAGCGGCGACCAGCCCGCCGGTGGCGCTTTCGCCCACGGCGACAGTTTCTGAACGGGCCTTCAGCAAGGCGCCGGCGCGCGCCGCGATCGGCAACAGGGTCTCCATCAACTTCCCTCCCCGAACCTTGCGGCAAGTCGGCGCATCTGCGCCTTAGACGCGCTCGGCGTTGAACGTGTCGCAGCGGCGGATATCGCCACTCTCCAAGCCGACCCGGAACCAGCGCACCCGCTGGGCCGAAGTGCCGTGAGTGAAGCTTTCCGGGACCACGACGCCCTGGCTGCGCCGCTGCAGGCGGTCGTCACCGACCGCCGCCGCGGCGTTCAGCCCTTGCTCGATGTCGCGCTCATCCAGCATCGGCCGGTTGCGATGCGTGATCGCCGCCCAGACACCGGCGAAGCAATCGGCCTGCAATTCGACGCGGACCTGAAACTGGTTGCTCTCGGCCTCAGACATGCCGCGGCGGGCACGCTCGACCTGCTGCAGAATGCCCAGCTGGTTCTGCACGTGATGGCCGATTTCATGGGAAATGACGTAGGCGCGGGCGAACTCGCCCGGTGCGCCCAGCTTGCGTTCCATGTCACGGAAGAAGGCAGTATCCAGATAGACCTTCTGGTCGGCCGGGCAATAAAATGGACCGGTTGCCGCCTGGGCCACGCCGCAGCCGGATTGGGTGACACCGGAATAAAGCACTAGGTTGGGCGGTTGGTAGCGCTTGCCGCCGGCCTGGAAAATTTGACCCCAGGCGTCCTCGGTCGTGGCGAGAATCTGGGAAACGAAGCGGCGCTGGCCTTCCTGCTCGGCTGGCGAGAGGGATTGCTGCTGGCTCGTCGGGGCTGGCGTCGAGATGCTGCCGACCAGTGCCCTTGGATCCAGGCCAAGGAACAGCGCGAGGACGATCAACAGGACGGTCCCTATCCCACCGCCGACGGCGACGGGCCGACCGATGCCGCCGCGTTGGCCACGCCGGTCCTCGATATTGCGGCTCTCCCGCTGGTTCCCCAGTTCCATTGCCGTCCTCTCCTCCGAGACCAAGACGTGACCGAAATTTCCGGCCGCTGCAAGCCGGGTCAGCCGGCTCGGATCACCCCCGAAGCACTCAGCCGATCAAACTCCTCGGCGCCAAGCAGCGGGCGCAGCAGGGCCGCGTTGTGCTCACCCAGCCCGGGTGCCGGCCGGGCCAGGATGCCTGGCGTTGCCGAAAGTCGCGGGACCAGACCATGGGTTGGCAGCCAGCCGCCCGGCATCTCGGCATCCGGAACCTCGATCACCGCCTCCCGCTCGGCGGTATAGCGATCCTCGGCCAGCATTCCGGCATCCATGATCGGGCCGATGGTGACGCCAGCGGCGTCGAAATGCGCCAGCGTGTCGGCCAGCGTCCGCTCAGCGATATAGCCGGCGATGATCGTGTCCAACTCGGTCCCGTGCCGTACCCGGTCGGCATTGGTGCGGAAGCGCGGATCCTCGATCAACTCCGCCCGCCCGATCGACCGCAGCAGCTTCTCCGTCATCCCCTGCGTCGAAGCAGAAAGACAGACCCAGCCGCCATCGCGCGTGCGATAGGCGTTGCGCGGTACGGCATTGGTACTGCGGCTCCCGGTGCGGGGCTTCAACTGGCCGGTCAGCGCGAAATTCGCGTGCTGCGGCTCCATCATCAGGTGGATCGGGTCGAACAGGCTCTGGTCGATCACCTGGCCTTGCCCGGTCGCCTCGGCATGGCGTAGCGCGATCATGGCGGTGGCGGCGCCGTAAAGCCCGGCATAGCCATCGGCCATATACATGGGCGGCAGCACCGGCTCACGGTCCGCGAAGCCGTTCACCGCGGCGAAGCCGGAATATCCTTCGACCAGGGTGCCGAAACCCGGCTTGTGGCGATACGGGCCGTCCTGCCCCCAGCCGCTGATGCGCACAATGACCAGGGCCGGGTTGATCGCATGCAGGACCTCGGGGCCGAGGCCCATCGCCTCCAGGACGCCGGGGCGGAAGCTCTCGCAGAAGATCGCCGCCTCGGCGACCAGCAGCTTGACCACCGCGATCGCTGCCGGGTTGCGGAGATCGAGGCAGGTCGAGAACTTGTTGCGGCAAAGGGTCTTCCAGGTGGTAGAGATGCCCTTGATCCGCCAGGCACGCAGGCTGTCGCCCTCCGGCGGTTCAACCTTGATCACCGCAGCGCCGTGATCGGCCAGCACCTTGGTCAGGATATTGCCGGCCACCAGCCGGGAAAGATCGACCACGCGCAGGCCATGCAGCGCGCCGGTCGCGGCGGGGTCGAAGGCGCGGCGGCGCCGGGCGGGTTGTGCGCTCATTCAGCAGTGATATTGGCCGCCACCGCGACGGCGCGCCAGCGGGCGAGATCGCTCCGCAGCAGCGCGCTCATCACCTCGGGCGGGGCGGGGGAGGGTTCCGCCCCCTCGGCATCGAAGACCCGGCGCAGGCCGGCATCGCCCAGGGCGGCGTTGGCGGCGGCGTTGATACTGGCCCGCACCTCCGGCGGCAGGCCGCGCGGCGCGAGCAGGCCCCACCAGATCAGCACCTCGAAATCGATCCCGAGTTCCTTCAGCGTAGGCACCGGTGGCTGTTCCGGTGGCAAGCCGCCGCCCGGGCCGGTGGCAGCCAGCACCCTTAGCCGCCGTTCACCGAGCGGGGCGCGGGCGCTGGCAACCGTGGTGATCAGCAAGGGCACCGTGCCTGTGACCAGATCGATCACCGCCGGGCCGGTCCCCCGATAGGGGATCTGGTTCATCCGGATGCCGGCAGCCTGGCAGAAGCCCTCGGTAACGAAGTGGTTGATCCCGCCGGTGCCGCTCGACGCATAGTCGATACCGCCTGGCTTGGCTTTGGCCAGCGCGACCAGCTCGGCCAAAGTGCCGGCCGGAAAAGCCGGGTTGACCATGACGAAAAAGGGCGCCCTCGCGAGCAGGGCAACGCATTCGAAGCTGGCCTCGGCGTCCCAGGGGGTTTTCTGCAGCACCGCGGAAGTGGCGAAGGAGCTGGAGGTAACCAGCAACGTATGGCCATCGAGCGGCGCCTGGGCGACCACCCCGGCACCGATCGCCCCGCCCGCGCCGCCGCGATTCTCGACCACCACCGGTACGCCCAGACGCGCCTGCAGCCGATCCGCCAGCGGGCGGGCGATGACGTCGTTCGAACCGCCAGGGGGGAATGGAACGACGATCCGCACGCTGCGCTGCGGCCAGCCGGGCTGCGCCAGCGCCGGGCTGGCCAACGCCGCGCCGAGCAGAACGCGGCGGCGGATCACGCAGGCTCCGCGATTACCGGATTGCGCAAGGTGCCGATGCCGCTGATGCTGATGTCCACCACATCGCCGGGCCGCAGCCAGGGCGGCGGCTTGCGGGCATGGGCCACCCCTTCGGGCGTGCCGGTGGCGATGACATCGCCGGCCGCGAGAGGCGTCCATTCGGAGATATAGGCGATCAGCTGCGCCACGTTCAGGATCATGTCGCCGGTGCTGGTGTGCTGCCGCCGTTCGCCGTTCACCCGCGTCTCTAGCGTCAGCGCGCCCGGGTCGGGGATTTCGTCGGCGGTGACCAGCCACGGGCCGAGCGGGCCGGTATGCGGGAAGTTCTTGCCAGCGGTCACGCTGTGCTTCTGATAGTCGCGCAGGCTGCCATCGTTGAAGATGGTATAGGCCGCCACGTGGTCCAGCGCCGCAGCGGCGGGGATGCGCCGGCCCGGCTTGCCGATGACGACCGCGAGTTCGCCCTCGTAGTCGAAATGCCCGGAGTTGGGCGGCAGCCAGAGCGGCTCACCATGGCCGATCACGGTATCGGCCAGGCGAGCGAAAATGCGGGGATTCTCAGGCACATCGCGCCCCGGCGCCTCGGCGACATGGGCGCGGTAGTTCAGCCCCACCGCCAGCACCTTGCGCCCCGGGTTCGGCACCGCCGGCAGGTAGCAGATATCGGCCAATGCCAGATCGGGCGCGCGGCCTGCCAGGGCAGCGAGCTGCGGCAGCGCCCCGGCGGCCAGCAGCGCCGAGACATCGGCAAAGGGCAACCGCCCGCCCGCCTCGATAATCCCCTCATCGGAGACGAGGCCGTAGGACGCGCCCTTGGCCGTGGTAAAGCTGACGATGCGCATGGATCAGGCCGCCTGTAGCCAACGTTGCTGGAACGCCGGATCGAAGATGCTGCCGGCCATCACCTGACACCGAAGCATCAGCCGGTGCTCGTCCGGCGCGTAGTCGGCGATCGCGTTGTGCAGGGTACCGAGATGGTCCCAGATCAGCACGTCGCCCATCGTCCAACGATGCGCCCATTGGAATTCCGGCTGCAACTGATGGGCAAACAGCGTCTCAAGCAAGGCCTGCCCCTCAGCGTCCGGCAGTTCGTTGATGCGTTCGGCGTAGCCCGGATTGCAGTAGAGCACCGGGCGGCCGCTGATCGGGTGCTGCAACACCAGGGGGTGGACGGCCGGCGGGCGGCTTGCGCGCTGGGCTGGCGTCAGCGCCGCCCGGACGCTGCCGGGGCGGGCGCGCATGCGTTCCCAAAAGACGTTGAAGTCATGCGTGGCGGTCAGGCCGGCGATCCGTGCCTGCATGGCGGGCGGCAGCGCCGCATAGGCGGCCTGCATATTGGCAAACACGGTATCGCCCAAGGGCCGGCCGTCGCGCATCGGCACCTCGACCGCATAAAGCACGTTCACGAAGCCCCGCGTCGCGGTGTAGCTCATATCCGTGTGCCAATCCTGGCCGGCATCGGCCAGCCCGATCGGCTGACCATCGCGGCGGATATTGGACAGGATGCCGACCTCGGGCACCGACGGGTCGCGGAAGCGGTCAGCGACGCCCCGCTGGATCGGTCCGAAGCGGCAGGAAAAATCGCGTAGCTGGGCTGCGGTCAGGCGCTGCGCCGGGAAACGCAGCACGCCATGGGTTCCCAGCGCCCGCAGCAGCCGGGCGAAGCAGGCGTCATCGAGAGGCTGCGCAAGGTCCAGGCCGCGCACATCGGCACCCAGCGCGCCGCCGGTTGGGACGATCTCCTCCATACCAAGACCTCGCCACGCCAGGGGGCCGCTGTCAATCGCGGCCGGCCCGGCGCGTGT
>CAITYE010000352.1 GCA_903896535.1 uncultured Paracraurococcus sp. | reverse complement strand
TGCGTGGGCGAATGCGAACGCAGCAGGCTCTAAACTCCTCAAAACTTGAAGAAAACCCCGGATTTTGGTCGCTAACTCTTTGTAGAAGCTGCAAATCCTTGGGGCAGCGGTGGCTTTCTCAAGCAGCTTTAAGCGCCTCAAATTCCGGGCCGCTCAGCCCTTCTCGATATTCCAATAAAACAGCGCCGGGCCGGGGATCAGCCCGCGCAGATTGGCCCGGTAGGCGATGCTGCTGCGGTACTGGCCCAGCGGCACCTGTGTCACCGATTCCAGATGCACGGCTTCCAGTTGCTTGCCCAACGCGGTCCGCGCCGCCGCATCGGTCGCCGCCGCCCATTCCGCGGTCAGCGCGGGCACCCGGGGGTCGCAGGGCCAGCCGAACCAGGCGTCCTCGCAATGCCGCACGAAGGTGTTCAGCAGCGGGTTGGCGATGCCGGTGATCGTCGCGTTGGTGACGAACAGGTTCCACCCGCCTTCGCGCGGCGGCGTCTTGGAGGCCCGGCGCTGCACCAGCGCCGACCAGTCCATCACCTGCAGATCGACATTGGCGCCCATGCGCCGCAGCGTATCGGCCAGCACCAGCGCGCCGGGATGCAGCACGGCGTTATCGGCCGGGTCCATCACCAGGATCGGCCGCCCGTCATAGCCCGCCGCGCGCAGCGCCGCGCCGGCATCCGCCGCCTTCGCCCAGCCCAGCGTGTCGAACTGCGCGGGCTGGTCGCCGAAGCAGCCGAACACCGCGGCGCATTCCCGCCAGGGATTGCGATCACCGACCGAGGCCAGCATGAAATCGGGCTGGTGGATCGCCGCCATCAGCGCCCGTCGCGCGGCTGGCTTGTCGAAGGGCGGATGCAGATGGTTGATGACAACAAATAGCTGGTAGCCCAGCGGATCATTCGCCGCGACCACCACATCCTTCTGTCGCGCCAGGCGGGGCAGCAGGTCCGGCGCCGGGCTTTCCAGCAGGTCCAGCTCCCCGGTCAGCAGCCCGTTCGCCGCCGTCGCGGCATCGGGCGTGTAGAGACTCTCGATCCGGTCGAGCTTCGCGACCTTGCCGCCCGCCGCCTGGCTCGGCGGCTCCGCCCGCGGCAGATAGCGGGGGTTGCGGGTGTAGACCACCTTCACCCCGGGCACCCATTCCGCCCGCTCGAACCGGAAGGGGCCGGACCCGATGACCTCCGGGATCTGCTGCATCGGATCGGTGCGGGCCAGGCGTTCGGGCATCATGAAGGGGACGTTGCTGTCGATCTTGCCAAGGGCTTCCAACACGAAGCCAACGGGGCGGCGGAGCGTCAGCACGATGGTGCGCGCATCCGCCGCGTCCAGGCTTTCGGTCACCGCCAGCAGCGCCCGGCCCATGCCGTCCCGCGCCCCCCAGCGGCGGAGGGAGGCCACGCAATCCGCCGCCGTCACCGGCGTATCATCGTGCCAGAACAGCCCTTCGCGCAGTTGGAAGGTCCAGCGCCGGCCATCGCCGGAGACGCCATATTCGCCCACCATCTGCGGCCGGGGGATGTTCTGGGCATCCAGCGCGAACAGCGTATCCCAGACCAGATAGGCGTGGTTCCGCGTCAGATAGGTGGTGGTCCAGATGGGATCGACCGCGCGCAGATCGCCGATGGGGACCGAACGCAGCACGCGCCGCGGGTCCTGGGCGAAGGCGGTGCGGCTGGCGGCCGCCAGCAGGGCCGGGGCGGCAAGCAGGGGACGGCGGCGGAGCATGCGGGGGGATCCTTACAGCGGCACGAAGCCGGCGGGCACCGGCAGCTCCGGCCGCTCTGCAAAAAGCTTGCCCCAGGCGCGGCGGGCGATCCGCTCCGCTTCCCGCAGGATCATGGGCTCGTCCATCGTCAGCACGCGGCCGGCGCGCATCACCCAGCGGCCATCGACCATCACATCCTCCACATCGCTCGCCTGCCCCTGGTGGACGAAGGCGGAGGCGATGCGCAGGCGCGGGATCAGATGCGCGCGATCGGTGCGGATGAGGATGAGGTCGGCCTTGTTGCCCGGCGCCAGCCAGCCGCCATCGGGCATGCCCATCGCCGCGTAGCCGCCGCGCATCGCCCAGCCCAGCGCCTCCTCCGGCCGGGGCTCGCGGCCATCGGCGCGGCGGATGCGCTCCATGAACAGGCCGGTACGCACCACCTCGACCATGTCCTCGGCCATGTTGTCGGTGCCCATGCCGATCCGGCAGCCATCGGCCTGCAGCTTGCTGATGCGGGGCGAGAGGCCGCGTCGGGCGGCGATGGCGGCGTTGAAGGACACATTGGCGCCGGCGCGGCCGAGCAGCTTCTCCTCGGCATCGACCATGCAGCGGCAATGCGCGCAGATCAGGCGTTCGTGCAGGAAGCCGTTGGCGGCCAGGTATTCGGTGGGCAGCATGCCGCGATGCGCCTGCACGGCTGCGACCTCGCCCCAGATCTGGCTGAGGTGGATGGTCGCCGGCGCATCCAGCTTGGCGCGCAAGGCGCCCAGGCGTTGCAGCAGCGCCGGGGAGCACATGTCGGGCGCCCAGGCGGAGACGCCGACGCGAATGCGCCCGGCCGCCTTGCCATCCCAGGCCGTGTGCAGATCGGCGATGCGGGTCAGGCTACGCTCGGCCAGGGCTTCTGAGAGGTCAAAGGGGCCGGGGTCGCCGATCTCGGTGCCAGCGCGGTCCCAGGCGCGCTCCGTCAGCAGCACGCGCAGCCCCGTCTCGGCCATGGCGGCGGCGTGCCGGGCCAGCTCGGCGCCGTCCTCCAGCAGGGCGGTGGTGCCGGAGCGGATCGCTTCCAGCGCGCCGAGCTGGCACATGATGGTGTTCTCCTCGGCCGAAAGCTTCGGCAGGGGAATCGGCGACAGGCCACCACAGAAGGGCGGCGTGTGCGACGGGGAGAGATCCTCGAAGACGCCGCGCGCCAGGGTCAGCCCCAGATGGGTGTGGATATTGGCGAAGCCCGGGAAGACTGCGCGATCGCGCCCGTCGATTCGCTCGGCGTTGGGGTAGCGCGCCAGCAGCGCCTCGCTTGGCCCAAGGGCAAGGATCAGGCCGGCCTCCAGCACGATCGCCGCGTCGTACAACACGGTCTCGGCATCATCGAGGGTCACGATGGTGGTATCATGGATCAGGATCGGCATTGGAGCCCCCGCTTTGGCGAAGGCATGGGATCAGCCCCGACCGATCGCCGCAAGTCTCAGCGCTTCCCGTGCCCGGCGGTTCCCTTTAAGGGATCACAAAAGGAGAGGCCCGTATGCGTAAGATTCTCCTCGGTTTTCTGGCATTGCTGGTGCTGGCTCTGCTCGGGCTCTTTTTCGTTCTTCCGGGGGTCAACCTCGCAGGCATCGTCGCGCCACGCTTGCAGGCGGCGCTTGGCGTGCCGGTGGCGGTCGAGCGAGTCGCCCTCAAGCCCGGTGCCTGGACGCGGCTGGAGGTGCGTGGCGTCACCCTGGGTGCGCCAGGCCAGCCAGCGGGTCGGGTCGGGGAGGCCTCCGCCGAAGTGGCGCTGGGGTCCCTGCTGAACGGCCCACCGCGGCTGCGCCACGTGGTGATTGAGGATGCGACGCTCGACCTCTCCCTGGCGCTTCTCAAACGCGTGGACGCGGCAGCGGACGGTAGTACGCCGACCTCCTCGCCCATGGCCCTGCCGCAGATCGCCGACGCCACGCTGCGCCGGGTTGATCTGTCCTGGCCGGGCGAGTCCGGTCCGGTCGGTGGCCGCATCGAGGAGCTGACGCTGGCCGCCCCCGATCCTGAGGGCCGCCTGCGCGCGGCCGGCAAAGGCAGCTTCGCGGGCCAGCCCTTCACCCTGGAGGGCGGGACCGAGGCGATGCCCCATGCGGGCCAACCGGCCCAGGCGAAGCTCGATCTCAGCCTCGGCGACAACCGCGCCACCTTCGCGGGTCGCATCGCCGACCCGCTGGCGTTTGATGGCATCGAGGGCGAGATCAGCCTGGCGATCCCCTCGCTGCCGGCGGCGGCCAAGCTGGCCGGGTTGCCGAGCCAGGGCATGGCGGGGGCGCTGTCGCTGAACGGCACGCTCATACGGCAGGGCGCGGCCTGGTCGCTCAACAAGGTCAGCGGCGATCTGGCCGGCGCGAAGCTGTCGGCGCCCAAGCTGGGCTATACGCCAGGCGCAGCGGGTGGCGCCCCGGTGCTCGATCTCGACCTGGAGCTGGCCGATGTCGATGTCGGCAAATTCTATGGCGGTCTTGGCCGGGCGATGACGGTCAAGCGCCTGAAGCTCACACCAGGCCCCTGGATCGGTGTGGTGGCGGAGGGCGTCAGCCTCGCCAATATCCCAGGCGGCACGCAGCCGCAGATGTTCACCTTGGGCCGCGTCTCGGCCGAGCTCGATCCGAGCACCCTGATTGCCGGGCCGCCGACGCTACGGAAGGTGGTCGTCGAGAACCTCGCTTTACTGCTGGAGAAGGACAAGCAGCGGCATCGTAATTGGCGCTTCGGCGCCCGCGCTGCCAACACCGCCCCGGCACCGGCCAATGCGCCGCCGGATGACCGTTCGGGGCTGCCGCTGCTGCTCGATGCCGTGCTGCGCAACGCCGAGGTCGTGATCCGCACGACCAGCGGCAAGCCGCTGACCCTGAAGCTGGGCGAATTGCATTGGACGACCCCTGCGGTCGACAAGAAGGTTGCGCTGTCCGGCAAGGGAAGCTGGCAGGGCGTGCCGGTCACGCTCGCTGGCACGCTCGATCCGGTCGCCGTGCTGCGTCAGACGGCGAAGCCCTATCCGGCGACGATCAAGCTCGGCGCCGGTCGGACCACGCTTGAGTTCACTGGCACCTTCACCGATCCGCTGAATGCCGAGGGCGCCAAGGGCCGGCTGCATCTGATCGCGCCGGGGGTCGAGGAGATTCTCGCGCTGGCCGGCGCAACTGATGCGGGCCTGACCGCCGCGATCGACCTCGCTGGGGCTTTCGAGCATCATGGGCCGGTGTGGCGTCTGACCCAGGCGCAGGGGCGCCTGTCGGGCAGCCCCCTCAAAGCCACGCAGCTCGC
>CAITYE010000351.1 GCA_903896535.1 uncultured Paracraurococcus sp. | reverse complement strand
TCCAGCGCGAAGGTCAGGTCGCCCGACAGCATCGCCGGGATCACCTGCGCCGCACCGCGGAAGGGCACGTGCTGGCCATCCAGCTTGAAGCGATCGCAGAAATTCGCGCCGCAGAGATGCGCCGTGCTGCCCACCCCGGGGGACCCGAAGCTGACGCCCTGCTTGCGCTCCTTCGCCCAGGCCACGAACTCCATCAAGGTATTCGCCGGGCAATGCTGGGCGGAGACGACGAAGACGTTCGGCAACTCCCAGTGCATGGAGATGATGTCGAAGTCCTTCACCGGATTGAAGGGCAGCTTGCCGTACAGGAATTGCGCGATGGACAGGTTGGCGACCGTGGCCGGCCCCTGGGTGTAGCCATCCGGCGCGGCGCGGGCGATCGCCTCCATGCCGATATTCCCGGTGGCGCCGGGCCGGTTTTCCAACACGTAGCTTTGGCCCAGCTTGGGGCCCAGCTGTTCGGTCAGCAGCCGCGCCAGCACATCGGTAGACCCGCCAGGCGGCCAGGGAATCACGGCGCGGATCGGACGGTTCGGCCAATCGCCCGCGGATTGCGCGAAGGCGGGCAGCGCCAGCCCGAGGAGCGGGGCGGCAAGCAACGGTCGGCGGCGGATCATAACCCTATCTCCCTGGCGCGCCCCGGCCCGTGAAAGCCCGGGCCGGCAGCCCATGAGCATGCCCTTCAGGCGAAAGCGGCGGCAAGGCCGGTGAACATGGGCAGCCCATCGGTGCCGTCGATCAGCGGGTCCACCTGATTTTCCGGATGCGGCATCAGGCCGAAGACCCGCCGATTGGCCGAACAGAGGCCGGCGATGTTGCGCTGGCTGCCATTGCGGTTGGCCGCCGGGCTCACCGCGCCGTCGGGCGTCGCATAGCGCAGCACGACGCGGCCCTCCGCCTCCAGCGCATCCAGCGTGGCGGCATCGGCGAAGTAGTTGCCATCGCCATGCGCCATGGTTGCGCGGAATACCGCGCCCGGCGCGAAGCCGCGGGTGAAGGGGGTATCGGCGCGCTCGACACGCAGGTGGCAATCCATGGACAGGAAGCGCAGCGCGGCATTCTTCAGCAGCGCGCCCGGCAGCAACTGCGCCTCGCATAGCATCTGGAAGCCGTTGCAGACGCCCAGCACATGCCCACCGCGCGCAGCGAAGTCATGGATCGCTTGCATGATCGGCGATTGCGCCGCCATGGCGCCGCAACGCAGATAATCGCCGTAGGAAAACCCACCCGGCAGCACCACCAGGTCGAGCCCGGCCGGCAGCGCGGTGTCGCGATGCCAGAGCATCGCCGGCGCCCGGCCGGTGGCGCATTTCAGCGCGAGCGCCATGTCGCGTTCGCGGTTGGTGCCGGGGAAGGTGACGATCGCGGCTTTCATTGCTGCACCACCTTCAACCAATGCAGCCCGCCGAGCAGCAGGATGGTGGCGAGCGAAGCGGCGGTCGCGGCGGTGACCCAGCGATTCAAGGCGCGCTTCTGGGTGGCGACCCAGCCGGCCGGGCGGGCGGCGCGCACCGCCGGGATGCGGGCTTCCCGCCAGCGCAGGCCGGTGGCGATCAGCACCGTCAGCACCGCCAGGATGACCAGGGAGAGCTTGATCACGCGATCTCGACCCGGAAGCTTTCGATCACCGTATTGGCCAGCAGCTTGCGGGCCATCTCCTCGACAGCGGCCTTGGCGCGGGTGGGATCGGTCTCGGCCACTTCCAACTCGATCAGCTTGCCGGCGCGGACCTCGGCAACGCCGGCGAAGCCGAGGCCGGCCAGCGCCTGGCCGATCGCCTTGCCCTGCGGATCGAGCACCCCGGCCTTCGGCATGACGGTGACGCGAAGCTTCATGGTGGCGGTCCCTATTGCATCAACTCGGGACCGCGCAGGTCCCGGATACCGGCCTCGGGCAGAATGCCGAGGCGCCGGGCGACTTCCTGGTAGCCCTCCTCGACCTTGCCGAGATCGCGGCGGAAGCGGTCCTTGTCCATTTTCTCGCCGGTCTTGCTGTCCCAGAGCCGGCAATTATCGGGGCTGATCTCATCGGCCAGCACCACGCGCAGGTCCTCGTTCTCGTACAGCCGGCCGAATTCCACCTTAAAGTCGACCAGCGTGATGCCGACGCCAAGGAACAGGCCGCTGAGGAAATCATTGATGCGGAGCGTCAGGGCGACGATGTCGTCGATATCCTGGGTGGTGGCCCAGCCGAAGGCGGTGATGTGCTCCTCAGAAACCAGCGGGTTCTGCAGCCCGGGGTTCTTGTAGTAATATTCGATGATCGAACGCGGCAGCCGCGTGCCCTCGGCGATGCCCAGCCGGGTGGACAGGCTGCCGGCGGCGACGTTGCGGACCACCACCTCCAGCGGGATGATCTCCACCTCTCGGATCAATTGTTCGCGCATGTTCAGCCGGCGGATCAGGTGCGTCGGCACGCCGATCTCCATCAGCCGGTTCATCAGGTGTTCGCTGATGCGGTTGTTCAGTACGCCCTTGCCGGTGATGATGCCCTTCTTCTGGGTATCGAAGACATAGGCATCGTCCTTGAAATACTGCACCAGGGTGCCGGGTTCCGGCCCCTCGAACAGGATCTTGGCCTTGCCTTCGTAAAGCTGCCGGCGTCGCGCCATGGTACGGGGATTCCTCGGCTCGGCCGCGCCCCCCCGGGCCAGGCGCGGGGCAGAGGGGCGGGGGGCGATGATTCGCCTCGCCGTTATAGCAAGCGGGGCCGGGCGCCGCCACTTGTGGCGCCCATCCAACATCCCTGTGCCGCCAGCCGCCCGGCCATGGCATAACGGGTGCCTCTCTCGGGACCCGCCCCATGCGCCTGATCCTCGGCCTACTCGCCCTGCTTGCCTGTGCCATGCCGGCACAGGCGGATGGCTTCGACCTGCCCGGCCTGGCCGGCGATGCCGCCCGCTACCAGGAGGAGCTGCGCCGCAAGCTGCCCCCCGCCGGCTTGGCCGCCCCGGCCCGCGCCGCGGCCGAACAGCGCGCCCGCGCTGCCGAACAGAAGGGCGATTGGACCGCCGCCACCGCTGCTTGGGAAGAACGCCTCGGTGGCGCCGGGGATGCCGGGCCGGAGCTGTGGCTGGCGCTGGCCCGCGCCCAACTGGCCCGCACCCCGCCCGCGACAACGCGCGCCCTGGAGGCCGGCTGGATCGCCTTCCAGGCCGCCCCGCCCGCCGCGGGGGAAATCCCGGCTTTGCTCATCATCGCGGAAGCGGTGCAGAAGCTCGGCCGCCCGGCGCAGCAGCAGGCAGCCCTCGCCGCCGTGGTCGAACGCGCACCGGCCGAGACGCGCTACCAGCAGATGTTGACCGAAGCCCGCCGCGCCGCCGGGCTGCTGGTCGCCGGCGTGACCACGGAGCCGGAAGCCGAGCCGGCCCGCGCCTGCCTGCGCTTCACCATCCCACCCAGCCGGCGGACCGATTGGCAGCCGGGCGACTGGGTGCGGGCCGAGCCGCCGGTCCAGGGCCTCACCGTGCTGCAGGACGGCGAGCAGATTTGCGTCGCCGGCCTGCCGCATGGCCGCACCACGCGGCTGATCCTGCGCGCCGGCCTGCCGGGGGAAGATAATCTCCGCCTCATGGCCGAAAGCGCGCAGGCGGTGGCCATGCCGAACCGCGACCCGCGCATCGCCTTCGACGCCAATCGCTTCCTGCTGCCGCGCGGCCAGGCGCCGCAGCTCGGCGTAACCACGGTGAATATCGGCACGCTGGCGCTGAAGGTGGTCAAGGTCAGCGAGCGCAACCTTGCCCGCTTCGGCCGGCAGGCCTGGACGGTGGGTGAGCCGCTGACCGGCTATGCCGCGACCGATGTGGCGGAAAGCTGGGGCGCGACGATCTGGTCCGGCCGGGTGGAATTGCCGCCCTTGGTGCCGAACCGGCAGACCCGCAGCGTCATCCCCCTGCCCGAGGGCCTGGCCGCCGCCGGACCCGGCATGTACGTGCTGCTCGCCAGCCCCGGCGATGGCACCCGCACGGACGCCGTCGCACTGCCGGTGCTGGTCACCGATCTCGGCCTCACCGCCTGGCGGGGGCGGGAGGGGCTGGCGGCGCAGCTCCGCGCGCTTGGCACCGGCCGGCCCATCGCCGGCGTGCGGCTGCGCCTGCTGGCCAACGGCAACGACATCCTGGCGGAGGCGAGCACCGATGCGGACGGCATCGTGCGCTTCGCCGGACCCCTGCTGCGCGGCACCGGGCCGATGGCGCCACGCGCCGTGCTGGCCGAACGCGGCGATGATCTGGTGGCGCTCGACCTCGATGCCGCTGCCTTCGACCTCAGCGATCGTGGCGCGGGTGGCCTGCCCAATGCCGGCCCACTCGATGCCTATACCTGGCTGGATCGCGGCATCTACCGGCCGGGGGAGACGGTGCAGGCCATGGTGCTGCTGCGCGATGCCGCCGGCGCGCCGCAGGACGTGCCGGCGCGGCTGCGGGTGAAGCGCCCGAATGGCAGCCTGTTTGCGGAAACGGTCCCGGCGCGCGGCCCCGGTGCCGCGCTGCATTGGGCGATCCCGCTCGATCGCGGCGCGACCGCCGGGCTCTGGACGCTGGAGATTCTCGCTGATCCGGCGGCGCCGCCCATTGGCACGACGCGGTTTCGCGTCGATGCCTTCGTGCCCGAACGGCTGGAGGTGAAGGCCGGGCCACCGCCCGCTCCGCTCGCCATCGGCCAGCCGCTCGCGGTCCCCATTGAGGCGCGCTTCCTGTACGGCGCGCCCGCCGCCGGGCTGGGCGGGCAGGCGAGCCTGCGCCTGCGCACCGACCGCGCGCCCTACCCGGCCTTCAAGGACTACCTGTTCGGCCTGGCCGATGAGGAGTTCGCGCCCGACCTGCTGAGCTTCGACATCCCCGCCCTGGATGCGAACGGCAAGGGCGCCGTGACCCTGTCCCTGCCCCGCGCACCGGATACCACCCGCCCGCTCACCGGCGCGCTGGAGGTGCGGATCGATGAGCCGGGCGGGCGGGCCTCGCGCACCGAAATCGCCCTGCCGCTGCGCCCAGCCGGCATGCAGATCGGCATCCGCCCGCGCTTCCCCGATGGCGCGGTGAACGCCAATACCGAAGCCGGTTTCGACATCATCGCCCTCGATCCCGAAAACCGCCCCGTCGCCGCGAAGCTGCGCGCCCGGCTGGTGCGCGAACGCCCCGATTGGCGAATGGTGATCCGCAACAGCGCCGCCCGTTATGAGACGGTCTGGCGCGATGAGCCGGTGGACAGCACCGAGCTCGCACTGGCCACGACGCGACCGACGGGCTTCGCCCGCACCCTGCCCTTCGGCCGTTATCGGCTGGAGGTGAGCGAGCCCGCCGGGCTGGCCATCACCTCCGTCCGCTTCCGCGCCGGCTGGGCGGAAAGCGTCGCCGCCGAGGTCCCGGACAAGGTCGATCTCGCCGCCGACAAGCCGCGCTACCTGCCGGGTGAGCGGGCGAGGCTGCGGATCACCCCGCCCTTCGCCGGGCCGGCGAGCCTCGCCATCCTGACCGACCGGCTGGTCACGATCCGCGATCTCGATCTGCCCGCCAGCGGTGCCGAGGTCGAAGTGCCGATCGATCCCGCCTGGGGCGCCGGCGCGCATATTGCCGTCACCGTCTATCGCCCGGGGGAAGCGCGCGATGGCGTCCCCGCCCGCGCGCTCGGCCTGGTGTGGCTGCAACTGGACCCGGCACCGCGGCAGATGGCGGTGAGCATCGACGCCCCCGCGCAGATCCGCCCGAACCGGCGGCTGGAGGTGCCGATCCGCGTCACCAATGCCGGGCCGCAAGCGCAGGTCACGCTGGCCGCGGTGGATGAGGGCATCCTCCGCCTGACCCGCTTCGCCAGCCCCGATCCGCTGGCTTATTTCATGGGCCGGCGGGCGCTCGGCGTCGATATCCGCGACGATTACGGCCGGCTGATCCCGCCGCCCGAAGGCGTGCTGGCCACGCTGCGCCAGGGCGGCGACGGCTTCCTGCCGGGCGCCATCGACATCCCCCAGCGCACCGTCGCGCTGTTCAGCGGCCCGGTCGCGCTCGGCGCCGATGGCAGCGCGACGATCGCGCTCGACATCCCCGATTTTGCTGGCGAGTTGCGGCTGATGGCGGTGGCTTGGGCGGGCGAGAAACTCGGCAGCGCCAACCGGCCATTGACGGTGCGCGACCCGGTGATCGCCGAAGCGCTGCTGCCGCGTTTCCTGGCGCCGGGCGATGAGGCACGGCTGCCGGTGCTGCTGCATAATCTGGACCTGCCGGCGGGCGAGGTGACGGCGACGCTGACCGCGAGCGGCGCCATCGAACTGGCCGGGGCAGCGCGTCTTGCGGCGACGCTGGCGCCGCAGGCCCGCGCCCTGCCGGCCAGCGCGATCCGCGCGCTGGGCACTGGGGAGGGCGTGCTGCGCCTCGCGGTCAGCGGCCCGAACGGCTTCAGCGCCACGCGCGAGAGCCGGATCACCGTCCGCTCCTCCCGCGCCCCGGTGAATGAGGCGAGCGCGGTGGAGATTGCCCCGGGCGCCGAGGCGCGGCTCACCCCCGCCACCGCCGCCTTTGTGCCGGGCAGTTGGCGCGCCACGGCGCGGCTTGGCGGGCCGGTGCGCTACGACGCCGCCGGCCTGCAACGGCTGCTGGAGGCCTATCCCTTCGGCTGCCTGGAACAGACCGGCGCGCAGCTGCTGGCGCTGGCCGCCTTTCCGGCCGATGCGGCGATGCCGGCGGAGCAAGCCGGGCGGCTGCAACAGGCGGTGCAGGCGGTGCTGGGCAAGCAGCGCTTCGATGGCGGCTTCGGCCTGTGGTCGGCGCAGGATGCCGCCGAGCCTTGGCTGGGCAGCTTCGCGGTGGAGGGTTTGCTGCGCGCCCGCGCCGCCGGGGCCGCGCTGCCGCCTGCTGCTCTGGACGCTGCCCTCGCCCGGCTTGCCGAGGATGCCGAGGCCAGCGAGCCGGACAGCACCGAGGAGCGCGCGGCGCAGGCCTATCGGCTCTATGTGCTCTCGCTCGGCGGGCAGCCGCGCCTGGGCGCGGCGCGGCGGCTGCTCGAACAGTTGGATGATCTGCCGACACCGCTGGCCAAGGCGCAGCTCGGCGCCGCCTTCGCCCGGGCCAGCGATACGGCGCGGGCGGAACGGGCGCTGGGTGCCGCCTTGGGCGGGCCGGCGCGGCAGCGCTGGGGGTATGATTACGGCAGCCCGACGCGCGATGCCTTCGCCGTTACCCTGCTGCTGGCCGAAAGCGGCGTGCTGGCGGACCGGCTCGCGGCCCAGCGCGGCCGCCTGCCGGGCGCCGATCTCAACATCAATCTGTTGAGCACGCAGGACCAGGCCTGGGGCGTGGCGCTGGCGGGCGGGCTGGGGCGCACTGGCCAGCCGGTGCGGATTGCGACCGGCGGGCGCGAGTTGACCGGCGTTGCGGTGACCTTGCCGCTGACCGGGTCGACGACGGTGCGCAATCTGGGCACGGCGCCGGTCACGGCGCTGCTTTCGGTCGGCGGCATTCCTGCCCAGCCCCTGCCAGCGGGGCGGGATTCGATGCGGATCGGGCGGCGCTTCCTCGACCTTGCCGGCCAGCCGCTCAACCTTGATACGCTGAAGCAGAACCAGGTCTTCGTGCTGCAATTGCTGGGGCGTGGGGAGTTGGGCGAGGCGCAGCGGACACTGATCCAGCAGGGCCTGCCGGCCGGGTTGGAGACTATGGGCGCGCTGCCGGCGGGCGACGTGCCGGGCATGCCCTGGCTGGGCAAGCTCAGTACGACGGCCGCGGTGCCGGCGCTGGATGACCGGGTGGCGGCCGCGGTCGACATCACCGCCGAGGCGCCGGAGATCCGCGTCGCCTTCACCATTCGCGTCGTCACGGCAGGGAATTTCGAGCTACCGGGCGCACAGGTAGAAGACATGCAACGACCTTCCGTGTATGCGAGACAGAACGGCGCGCGTCTTGCGATCGCGCCGGCGGATTGAGGAGCGCGTCACCCATGGCCACCCGGACCACGACCACCACCAAGCCCCGCAAGGCCCCCACGAAGACCGCAAGCCCGGCGAAGCCCGCCAAGCGTCCGGTGAAAAAGGTACCGCGCGGCGAGGCGCGGCTGCTGAATCTGACCGAGCGGGAGCTGGTGGCGATGGTCCGCCCCTCCGTCATCGGTGAGATGAGCGCGGCCGAGCTGAAAGCCGCCCAGCTGCGCCTGCGCGCAGCACGCGACCGCGCCCGGCGCATCGCCCGCACGCAGGAGCGCCAGCTTGCTGGTGAGGCGGCGCCGCGTCGGCGCCGCACGGTGCGCGACACCACCGGCAGCGTCGGCAAGGTGGACGTGCTGCTGAAGGCGCTGGATGGCATCGCCGCCGAGGTGAAAAGCCGCCGCAAGCCGACCCAGGCCGAGATCGCCCGCAAGGCGCTGGCGATGAAGAAGGCCACGCAAGCCGCCAAGCGCCCGGCTGCCGGCCGGACGCCCAAGCGCGCCGCCGCGGCCAAGCCCGGCACCAAGCCAACCAAGCGGATCAGCGGCCCGCGCAAGGGCGCCGTTTCCGCCAGCGGCAAGCGGGCCCAGGCAAAGCGCGACGGGCGCTGATCGGCCCCCGGCCGGGGCGTTTGAGCGGGATGCGTTGAGGCGGAATCGCCGAAGGCGCTGAATCCCGCAATCCAACACATGCTAGAGCGGGCTGCGAGAACGTATGTGAACGCAGCATGCTCTAGCCGATCAACTCTTCGTAGGTTGCCCCCGCGCCGCGCCAATCTGGCGCGCGGCGCCGTCATCATGCTCCCCGGTGGCCGCCCCTCGTGGTCGCCCGATGCAGGAGAGCAGGATGAACGCGCACGAGCTGATGACTACGGGCCTGGTCGTGGTTCCCCCGGACATGCCCGTGAGCGCGGTGGCAGAGCTGCTCGCCAGCCGCAGCATTTCCGCCGTGCCGGTGACGGCGCCTGACGGGACGCTGCTGG
>CAITYE010000350.1 GCA_903896535.1 uncultured Paracraurococcus sp. | reverse complement strand
CTAGTGTAGTGATTCTCTAATGGCATTACAAAACAGACTTGGCCTGAGCCAGCCGCGCCCGCTGGATCTTTTCCAAGATCGCAGCGCCCTGCGCCCTCCAGCGATAGGGGACGGGTTTGAGGTTGTGATGCGCGAGGTGGACGTTGATCGCGGTGACGAGTTCACCGACGCTGGCGAAACTGCCATCTCGGATGACATCGTCGGTGAGCTGGCGAAAAAAGCGCTCGACCAAATTGAGCCAGGAGGAACCCGTCGGCGTGAAGTGAACGTGCATGCGTGGGTGCTTTTCAAGCCACGCGCGGACCGCGGGGTGTTTGTGCGTGGCATAGTTGTCGATGATCAGATGCAGCGCCAATTCGGAAGGAGTCTGCCGGTGCAGCTTTTTGAGGAAAGTCAGCCATTCGACATTGGTATGGCGGGGCGCAGTCGTGCTCAGGACCTTCCCATCGAGATAGTTGAGGGCGGCGAACAATGTAACGGTGCCATGGCGGGTGTAGTCATGAGTCCGGGTGCGGATGTGGCCCACGCCTAGGGGCAGCCCAGGCTGGGTGCGTTCGAGCGCCTGACATTGACTCTTTTCGTCGCAGCAAAGGACGAGGGCTCGATCAGGGGGATTGAGGTAAAGCCCGATCACGTCCCAAAACTTGGCCTCGAAGTTCGGATCGCGCGACAGTTTGAAGGTGCGGGTCAGATGCGGCTTGATCTCGTTGGCCGCCCAAATGCGCTGCACGCTGGCCGGGGAGACCCCCACCTGCCGCGCCATCGAACGCACGCTCCAGCGCGTCCGGTTCGGCGGCGGCTGGGTGGCGCGGGTGATCAGCTGGTCCTTGGTTCGTTCCGCAATCGAGGACTTGCGTCCGCGCCCAGGGGCATCCTTGAGCAGCCCGGCGATGCCCACCGCCGAGAAGCGGCGCTCCCACCGAATCACCGCCGGCCGGCTCACGCCCAATTCCGCCGCCGTCGCCAGCTGCGTGCGGCCTGCGGCGCGGGCCAGCACGATTCGCGCTCGGCGCACGACCCGTTGCGGCGTCGTGGGCGCGTTGACCAGTCGCTCCAGCTCGCGCTGTTGCGTTTCACTCAACTCCAACGGTGCGGTGGTGCGGGGCATGCCGACGACCCAAGCCGCCCAAGCACTGTTTGTCACGCCAATAGTGAGACACTACACTAGTTGCCCCGTCTTATCCGGCAGAGCCGCTATCCAAGCGTAGGCGATCACATAAGTTACGACACCCGCTAGCATCGCGGCCAATTGTTTGGGTTGAGACAGCCCCAGAAATATCGCCCAAACGAAGCTCGGCATCGCACAGAACAAGCCCCGCATACTCCAAAGCCCAATCTGCCGGTGAAACTCCACTAGATTCGGCCAGAATCTCACAACCGCGCCCTTCCTACCCGCCGCTTCCCGCCGGACCGTGAAATCGTCACGGCAGAAGACTTCTCTCCCGCGGAAGGCGCAGGCTCCGGTGGCCACGCCAACTCGCCGCGCTGGGCCGCGAGGCAGGCCTTGAGCGGCAGCAGGCCTTGTAGCGCGCACCACAGGCGCGGGAGGCGTTTCACGCGGGCCTTCATGCGACCACCTCCTTCGGGCCGGCGTCGTGGGCCTGCCAGTCGACATTCCGCGTGAAGTACATCACCGCCGCGAGCGCGACAAACAGCGCTCCCGTGCCCGCCAGCAGCGCATAGTTCTCCATCCGCAGCACCACATAGAGCACGCTGTGGACGCTCGCCAGCAACGCCGCGATCACCGCCGCCCGGCCGCGCCCGCGTAAAATTGCCGCGCTGTAGAGCGTGATCAGCAGCGACGAGGCCGCCGCCGCACCGATGTACGCCGGACCCGGCTCGATCACCTCTCCGAGCGCCAGCAACGCGAGGTAAAAGAGGCACATCGCCGCGCCGACCAACCCGTAGTGCACCGCGTGCAACCGGAGCCCCGCCAGTGTCTCGAAGAGAAAGAAGGCCGCAAACACCAGCGCCAGGACGAGCACGCTGTGTTTCAGCGCGCGATCCACCATGCGGTACGCCTCAAACACGTAGCCGGTCTCGACCGTCTCGTCCCTTGCCGGATCAGGTCTGGCGGGGACCACGGCCCGGGGCGCCTCCGTGACCGATCGTCCCGCCGCCACGCGCCGCGGCACCGCCCGCGCCTCCCGCCGCTCCTGCTGAAGCGAGCCGACGAGGTGAAGCGGTAGTTGCAAGAGCAGTACCAGCAGGGCGATGAAGAGCAGCTTGAGCGTGGCGCGATTGCGGAGGTCGGTCTTGGCCGAAGCGACAGGAGGAAGGGGCGGAGGAACGAGTGGTGTGTTTTCCATGACTCCGCCACGATGCCTCGCACGCATGAAGCGCGTGTGAAGCCCGCATGAATTCGCGATGAAATCAGCCGCGGCGCGGCGGCCTCACTG
>CAITYE010000349.1 GCA_903896535.1 uncultured Paracraurococcus sp. | reverse complement strand
CGATACCATCGCGGAGTTGGCCGGCATGGCCGGGCTCGATGCCGGCAAGCTGGAGACGGTCGTGGCGGACTACAACGCCGCCGTCCGCCCCGGCACCTTCAAGGGCGGTGAGCTGGATGATTGCCGCACCGAAGGGCTGACCCCGCCGAAATCCCACTGGGCCCGGCGGATCGAGAAACCACCCTTCATCCTGCACCCGCTGCGCCCGGGCATCACCTTCACCTTCCTCTCCGTGAAAGTGAATGAACGCGCGCGGGTGATGATGCAGGACGGCAAGCCTTCGGCGAATATCTTTGCCTCGGGCGAAATTATGTCCGGCAATATCCTGGGCCAGGGGTATCTGGCCGGCTTCGGCATGACACTCGGCACCGTCTTTGGGCGGTTGGCCGGCGAGGAGGCGGCACGCCATGTCCGCAACTGATCAGCATCCCCTGGCGGCCTCGCCGCATATCGCCGAAGCCCGGCGCTACATGGAGGTCTGCAACGCCTGCCGCTATTGCGAAGGCTATTGCGCGGTCTTCCCGGCCATGGCGATGCGGCGGGATTTCTCGGCTGGCGACCTGACCCACCTCGCCAATCTCTGCCATGGCTGCAAGGGCTGCTACCACGCCTGCCAATACGCCCCGCCGCACGCCTTCGGCATCAATGTCCCGGCGACCTTCGCGGAAATCCGCCAGGAGAGCTACGCCGCTTACGCCTGGCCGCCCGCCGCCGGCCGGCTGTTTGAGCGCAACGGCACCGTCGTCTCGCTGGCCACCGCGCTGTTCGTCACGCTGCTGCTGGTGGCGGTGGCGGCGATCAAGGACCCGGGCGTGCTCTATGCGCCGCAAACGGGCCCGGGCGCCTTCTACCGCATCATCCCGCTCTGGCTGATGAACCTGCTGGCGGGCGGCAGTTTTCTGTATGCTCTGGTCGCCCTGGTGATGGGCGGCATCGGCTATTGGCGTGCCACTGGCGCGGGCGGGGTGCCGATCGCCGCGCCGCCGGTGCTGGAAGCGGCGCACGACATCTTTACGCTGCAAAATCTCGGCGGCGGCGGGCATGGCTGCAACGACCTCGATGACAGCTTCGCAATGCTACGCCGGCGGCTGCACCATGCGGTCTTCTACGGCTTCCTGCTGTGCTTTGCCGCGACCACGTCGGGCTTCCTCGCCCATACCTTCCTCGGCTGGCATGCGCCTTACAGCCTGTTGAGCCTGCCGGTGCTGCTCGGCACCATCGGCGGGGCGCTGCTGATGATCGGCACGGTGGGGCTGGCCTGGGTGAAGACGGTGACCGACCCGGTGCCGGTGGCCCGCCGCCTGATGGGCGGCGAATACGCGCTGCTGGCGCTGCTGTTCCTGATCGCGGCGACCGGCCTGCTGCTGCTGGCGGTCCGCCATACCGGCGCGATGGGCCTGTTGCTGGCCTTCCATCTGGGGCTCGTGCTCGCCTTCTTCGTGACGCTGCCTTACAGCAAGATGGTGCATGGGCTGTATCGTGGGCTCGCGCTGCTGCGGAACGCGATCGAAAAGCGCCGGGGCGCCCCGGTTTAGGCCTGGCCCCGGGGGTTCCCCGCCCCCGGCGCCCACCCCATATACGCGGCGCGCCAGCACCGCAGAGGAGACCCACGTCATGGCCAAGCCGACGGGCAAGGGCGGCAGCGTCCATGCCACCCGCAACGACCTCCCCAGCAATGCCAAGACCGTCTCGATCGGCGTGCTGCAGGCCTGCCTGCTGGATGCCATCGACCTCGGCAATGCCACGCGGCAGGCGCATTGGACCGTGCGCGGGCCGAATTTCATCGCGGTGCACGAAATGCTCGGCGGCTTCTACGGGGACCTCGTGACCGGCGCCGATGACATTGCCGAGCGCATCGTCCAGCTGGGCGGGCAGCCGGACGGCACCTCTCAGGCCGTGGCCGGCGGCAGCCGCCTGCCCGCCTATCCGGCCGATATCGCCGCCGAACAGGCGCATTTCGCCGCCCTGGCCGACCGTTACGCGGCGGTCGGCAAGGCGCTGCGGGCGGGGATCGACGCGACCAATGAGGCGGGCGACGCCGATACGGCGGACCTGCTGACCGGGCAGAGCCGGGACCTCGACAAGAAGCTCTGGTTCCTGGAAGCGCATCTGGCGCCGGGCAAATAGCTGCACCACGGAACCAGACCCGACTCGCCCCGCTGTTGTAGAGACGCGGTGGGGTGACTAACTTGCCCGGCGTTAGGGGAACAAGACATGAACGACCTCTTCGGCGGCCGCCGCTCCGGGGCCGCTCAGCCCAGTTACTCGGCCAAGGATATCGAGGTTCTGGAGGGGCTGGAGCCGGTTCGCCGGCGGCCGGGGATGTATATCGGCGGCACCGATGAGGGGGCGTTGCACCACCTCGCCGCCGAGATGATCGACAACGCCATGGACGAGGCGGTGGCCGGGCACGCCGACCGCATCGAGGTGACGCTGGAGGCCGGGAATTTCCTGGTCGTGCGGGATAATGGCCGGGGCATCCCGACCGACCCGCACCCGAAATTCCCCAAGCTCTCGGCGCTGGAGGTGATTCTCACCACGCTGCATTCGGGCGGCAAATTCTCCGGCAAAGCCTATGACACGTCGGGCGGCCTGCACGGCGTCGGCTCCTCGGTGGTCAATGCGCTGTCCGAGGTGCTGGAGGTTGAGGTCGCCCGCGACCGCACCCTGTTCACGCAAAGCTATGCGCGCGGCAAGCCGACCAGCAAGCTGAAGAATGCCGGAGCGGTGCAGAACCGCCGGGGGACCAGCATCCGCTTCAAGCCGGACCCGGAGATCTTCGGCAAGCTCACCTTCAGCCCGGCACGGCTGTACCGGTTCTGTCGGTCCAAGGCCTATCTGTACAAGGGCGTGGAGATCCGCTGGGCCTGCGAGGCCGGGCTGATCAAGGACGAGACCCCCGCCCAGGCGGTGCTGCATTTCCCCGGCGGGCTGGCCGATTTCCTCGGCGGCGCCATCGAAGGCCGCGCCCAGGTGGTGCCCACCCCCTATCTGGGCGAGGGAAGCTTCCCCGACGGCGCCGGCCGGGCGGAATGGGCGATCACCTGGCTGGAACAGGGCGAGGGCTTCCTCTCGACCTACGCCAACACCATCCCGACCCCGCAGGGCGGCACCCATGAAGCCGGGCTGCGCGGCGCGCTGGTGAAGGGCCTGCGCGGCTATGGCGAGTTGAAGAAGGACAAGCGCGCCGCCCATGTCACCGCCGAGGATCTGTTCGGCGGCATGGCCGGGATGCTCTCGGTCTTCATCCGAGAGCCGCAATTCCAGGGCCAGACCAAGGAAAAGCTGACCAGCCCGGAAGCCACCAAGCTGGTCGAGTCCGCGCTGCGCGACCATTTCGACCATTGGCTGGCCGGCGATCCGCAGACCGCCGACAACCTGCTGGCCTGGGCGATCGAACGCGCCGAGGAGCGGGCCCGGCGCAAGGCGGAGAAGGACACGCCGCGCAAATCGGCGACCCGCAAGCTGCGCCTGCCCGGCAAGCTGACCGATTGCGCCCGAGAAAGCGCGGAGGGCACCGAGCTGTTCCTGGTGGAGGGCGATTCCGCCGGCGGGTCCGCCAAGCAGGCGCGGGATCGGGAGACGCAGGCCGTGCTGCCGCTGCGCGGCAAGATCCTGAACGTCGCCTCCGCCTCGGCCGACAAGCTGCGGCAGAACCAGGAGCTGCGCGACCTGATCGAGGCGCTGGGCTGCGGCGCCGGGGAGCGCTTCGACCTCGCCCGCCTGCGCTATGGCCGCGTTGTCATCATGACCGATGCGGATGTGGACGGCGCGCATATCGCCGCCCTGCTGATGACGTTTTTCTATAAGGAACTGCCAGAGCTGGTCCGCCAGGGCCGGCTGCATCTGGCGCAGCCGCCGCTGTTCCGGCTGCAAGCCGGCGGCCGTTCGGTCTATGCCAAGGATGATGCCGACCGTGAACGCCTGCTGAAGAAGGAGTTCAAGGCGAACCAGAAGGTCGAGGTCAGCCGCTTCAAGGGGCTTGGCGAAATGCCGCCGGCAGTGCTGAAAGACACCACCATGGACCCGAAGAAGCGGACCTTGCTGAAAGTCGTGCTGCCGCCCGAGGACCGGGCGAAGACCGCGGAGCTGATGGAGGCCCTGATGGGCCGCCGGCCCGAACTGCGCTTCAAATTCATCCAAGAAAACGCCGCGACGCTGGATGCCGAGGAGGTCGATGCCTGAACCGGCGCCGCCCGCCCTGCCTGGCCCGGCGCTGATCGCGCCACCCGCGTCCCCACCTGCCGCACCGCTTGCCGGCCGCGCCGATCCGCTCGGCCGCGATACCGGGCGGCGGGCGGAGTTGCGGCGCCTGCGCCGGGAATGGCTGGCCGAACGCGGCGCCGCCCGGCTGCGGGCCCGCGCCAAGCGGCCCTGGCAGACCCTGGTGCTGCTGGCGCTTGGCCTCAGCCTGGCGCCGGCGACCGTGGCGGTGTCCTCTCGCACCCGGCTCGACCCTGCGGCGGTGGCGGTGGCGACGCGCTTCCTGTGTCCGCATGGTGGCACCCTGGTGCCGGGGCTGCGCGGCCGCTGCCGCCCCCCCGGCACGGCGATGACGGCGCGGGCCGGCGGCGGGATCGGCCGCTGGGATGTCGGGCTTTCGGCCCCCCGCCATCGCCAACTGGAATGCCCGGACGGGACCTACGCCGTGCCGGTGCCGCGCGGCGCCGCCGCCAGCATCCGCTGCGTCCCGCGTTAGAGCGCGATGCGTTGCGGCGCCATCGCCGAAGGCGCTGAATCGCGCGATCCAACACATGCTAGAGCAGGCTGCGTGAACGCCTGTGAAGGCAGCATGCTCTAGAGCGCGATGCGTTGAGGCGGAATCGCCGAAGGCGCTGAATCGCGCGATCCAACACATGCT
>CAITYE010000348.1 GCA_903896535.1 uncultured Paracraurococcus sp. | reverse complement strand
GCGGCCCATTCGCCTCGTGATCCCCTGGCCGCCAGGCGGCGGCAACGACATTGTCGGGCGCATCTTCGCCGACCAGCTCGCGCGCCGTCTCGGCCAGCCCGTGGTGGTGGAAAATCGTGGCGGCTCGAATGGTGTGCTGGGGGCGGAGCTCGTCGCCCAGGCGCGACCCGATGGCTACACGCTGATGTTCCATTCGGTGTCCTCGCATGTGGTGAACGCCGCGCTCTATCGACGCCTGCCCTACGACACCTTCCGCGACTTCGTTCCGGCGGCAATACCGGGCTATTCCGCCATGGCCATCGAGGTCACGCCCAAGCGCGGCGTAGCCGATTTCGCCACGCTGATCACCCGCATCCGCGCCGAGCCCGGGCAATGGAGCTATGCGAGCTTCGGCAATGGCAGCGCCGCGCATCTCGCCGGGGAGATGCTGAAACAGCGGCTCGGCCTGCAAATGGAACACATCCCCTATCGCGGCGGGGCGGCAGCCCTGACCGATACGATCTCCGGCGTCGTGCCGCTGAATATCGGCGGCATCAACACGACCGCGGCGGCGCTCCGTGGTGGCCTCGTCCTGGCCTTGGCGGTGACGGGCAGGGGACGCTCCGCCATGCTGCCAGAGGTACCGAGCGTCGCCGAGGTCACCGGCCTCGCCGAGTTTGATGTGGGCGTTACCTACGGGCTTTGGGCGCCGGCCGGAACGCCGGCGGCGATCCTCGATCGGCTCGCCGCAGTCTCAGCCGCGATCATGATCGATCCCGTCGCCCTCGCCCCCCTGCTCGACAATGGGGTAGAGCCCTTGCCGCCGATGGATGGCGCGCAGCGGCTAGCCCGCGTGCAACAGGAAGCCGCCTTGCTTGGCCAAGTGGTGCGAGAGGCACGGGTTAGCATCGAATGAGGCTGCATAGGGTCAGCCGGGCGAGCAGCGGGCGCTTCGGTAGGCGGATCGGCGCCCAGCCTGGGCGCTGCCCTGGGTCACGCAGCCGCCCCTTTCCCTCTGCCAAAGCTTCCGCTATTGCACGGTGACTGGACCCGTAGCTCAGCTGGATAGAGCGTTGCCCTCCGAAGGCAAAGGTCGTACGTTCGAATCGTATCGGGTCCGCCAATCTTTCTATTGTATTAAAGGGCACCATCCGTCCCTTCTTGATCGCGCGGTTCCGAATGTTGGGAGATGAGGCCGGTCGACGTGGTCGAGCCTCGGCGCGGTGTTGGCCTCCTGATCTCGACAATCCGCCTCGTGCCTTGGACACGAGGTTGACGGTTTGCACCAGCAAAACCGACTGCTGATTCGAATGTCGCTCCCTCCGGCGCCTGATGCGCCTCATGCTCAGCTACATCCGGCGCCGCCCTTCACGACGGACAGGCTGACATCATAGCGGTAATGATCAGCGGCAAACGTATACCACCACTGCTGCTACAGGATCAGCAGAACGCGGCAGAACCTTCAAGCTAGAGCGCGATGCGTTGATGCGGAATCGCCGAAGGCGCTGAATCGCGCGATCCAACACATGCTAGAGCGGGCTGTGTGAACGCATGTGAACGCAGCATGCTCTAGGTAAGCCAAACGCCAGCTTCCTGAGCACACGCCACCGCCCGAAATCATCCGACAGCGGACATCCCTGAGCCGTAGAGGCCCGGCGCCTCCTGGCCTGTTCGCGCCACGTATTCCGTGTAGCCGCCGCCATACTGCATCACGCCGCTGGGCGTCAGCTCCAGCACGCGGTTCGAGAGCGCGGCCAGAAAGTGCCGGTCATGGGAGACGAAGAGCATCGTCCCCTCATACTGCGCCAGCGCCGTGACCAGCATCTCCTTCGTCGCCATGTCCAGATGGTTCGTGGGCTCATCCAGGACAAGGAAATTTGGCGGGTCATAGAGCATCCGCGCCATGACCAAGCGTGCCTTCTCCCCGCCCGACAGCACACGGCACCGCTTCTCGACATCATCACCCGAAAAGCCGAAGCAACCCGCAAGGGCCCGCAACGACCCCTGGCTTGCCTGCGGAAAGGCAGCCTCCAGCGCCTGGAACACGGTGTGGTCGCCGACGAGCAATTCCATGGCGTGCTGTGCGAAGTAGCCGATCCGGACGCTGTTTCCGACCGAAATCATCCCATCGTCCGGCTGCGTCGCCCCGGTCACGAGCCTGAGCAAAGTGGACTTTCCCGCACCGTTGACGCCGAGCACGCACCATCGCTCGCGTCGCCGGACCGCGAAGTCCAGCCCGGCGTAGATGGTTCGCTCGCCGTAGCGCTTGTGCACCTTGCGGAGGTTCACGACGTCGTCGCCGGAACGCGGCGCCTGCGGGAAATCGAAGGAGACACTCTGCCGGCGCTTTGGGGGCTCGACCCGCTCGATCTTGTCCAGCTTCTTCACACGGCTCTGCACCTGGGCCGCATGTGACGCCCGGGCCTTGAAACGCTCGATGAAACTGATCTCCTTCGCCAGCATGGCTTGCTGCCGCTCGAACTGGGCCTGCTGCTGCTTCTCGTTCAGAGCGCGCTGCTGTTCATAGAACGCGTAGTCGCCGGAGTAGGTGGTGAGCGCACCCGCGTCGATCTCGATGATTTTCCCGACCACGCGGTTCATGAATTCGCGGTCGTGCGAGGTCATGAGCAATGCGCCTTCGTACCCGGCCAGGAACTGCTCTAACCAAATGAGGCTCTCAAGATCCAGGTGATTGCTAGGCTCATCGAGCAGCATGACATCGGGCTGCATCAGCAGGATGCGGGCCAGGGCCACGCGCATCTTCCAGCCGCCTGACAACGCGCCAACATCGCCGTCCATCATCGCCTCGCTGAAGCCAAGGCCGGCCAGTACTTCGCGCGCGCGGCTTTCCAGCGCATAGCCACCCAGCTCCTCGAAGCGCGCTTGCACCTCGCCGAACCGCTCGACGAGGCTATCCAGGTCGTCGGCCTGCTCCGGATCAGCCATACCCGCCTCGAGCAGTGCAAGCTCTGCGGCAACGGCGCTCACCGGGCCGGCCCCGTCCATCACCTCGGCAACCGCGGGGCGGCCGACCATCTCGCCCACATCCTGGCTGAAGAAGCCGATGGTGACTCCCCGGTCTATAAGGACCTGGCCCTCATCGGGGGCTTCTTGCCCATTCAGCAGCCGGAAGAGCGTCGTCTTGCCGGCGCCGTTGGGGCCGACGAGGCCTACCTTCTCGCCTTTCTGGAGCGCCGCTGCGGCCTCCAGAAAGAGGATCTGTCGACCGTTCTGCTTGCTGATATTGTCGAGGCGGATCATGGGCGGGGAGCATCTTCGGAACCGTGACGCCAGCCTTATGGCATGTGGACCTCACCCGTTGAACTGGTCCGGGTGGGGCGCAAGCTTTTTGGCGCCGTGGATCCCTGAGGAGGCAGGGGTGCCACGAACCGGCAGCGATCTAGGGACGAGCAGATCGCCTTCGCCTTGAGGCAGGCAGTCGCCCCCCCTTCCCGCGGAGGCGGAGGCCGACGCCGAGGCGCACTGCCGCCGTCAGTCAGCGGCCAGCACCCGGGAGCCCTGGCGCCCCAGCTGGAATTCCGCTGGGGCGAAATCCCGGGTGAAGCGCCAGTAGTCGATCAGCTTCCAAGGCGAAGTGACGGTCATCCGGTTATGCTTATTCTTGTACCAGTTGGTAACGCCGGGATGCGTCCAGACCATCGTGCGGCAGACGGCGTCGAGGCGTTCATTGTAGGCGTCGTGCGCCTCATCCCGCACCTCGACCGTATCTAGGCTGCCTTCCACCATTTCGCGCAGCGCCTGGCAGATGTAGCGGACCTGGCATTCCGTGTGGAAATAAATGCTGCCGCCATGCGCCAGATTGGTGTTCGGCCCGTAGGTCATGAAGAAGTTGGGAAAACCGGGCGCGGTGATGCCAAGATGGGCGCGTGGGTCGTCATCCCCCCATTGGCCGCGAATGGTCAGCCCGTCCCGCCCCTCGATATCCATGGGCCAGAGCATCTTCGAGGCCATGAAGCCGGTGGCCAGCACGATGACGTCGGCGGGATGCCGCGTGCCGTCGCGGGTCACCAGCGCATCCGCCTCGATGCGCGCAATCGCCTCGGTCTCCAGCGTCACGTTCGGGCGTTTGAGCATCCGGTACCAGTAGTTGTCGCGCAGCATCCGCTTGCCATAGGGCGGATAGGATGGAACCACCTTCTTCAGCAGCGCCTCGTCGCCGTCCAGTTCCTTGCTGATATGGCCGACGATCAGCTCTCGCATCCGGTGGTTGTCGGCGTTCAGGGAGATGTCGGGCTGCTCCCAATCGGGATCGATCTTGAGCGTCCCGTGGAAGCCATCGCTGCTGGCCCAGAACAGCTGGAAGCGCAGCCATTTCGAGAAATAGGGGATGTGTTCCAGCGCCCAGATCTGCCCGGGGGCCACGGGCTTATGGTAGTTCGGGTTGTGCATCGCCCAATGCGCCTGGCGCTGGAAGATCGTCAGGTGGGCCACCTCTGGCGCGATGGAGGGGCCGGCCTGCATGGCCGAGGCGCCGGTGCCGATCATCGCCACCCGCTTGCCCGCCAGCGGCACCGAGGCATCCCAGCGCGCCGTGTGGAAAACCGGTCCCTCGAAGCTGTCCAGCCCGGGGATATCGGGGATCGAGGGCCGGTTGAGCTGACCGACGGAGCTGATCAGCGCCCGCGCCTCGATCGTCTCCTCGGCGCCATCCGCCCCCCGCCGATAGGTCACGCGCCAGCGCGCCACCTGGGCGTCCCAGCGCGCCGCCGTTACCTCGACGCCGAAGCGCACATGCGGGAGGACGCCCCTCTCCTCGGCTGTCGCCTGGATATAGGCCAGAATCTCGCCGCGCTCGGCGAAGTGTCGAGTCCAGTGGTTGTTGGTGCGGAAGCTGAAAGAGAAGAAGTGGTTCGGGGTGTCCACGGCGCAGCCGGGATAACGGTTCTCCAGCCAGGTTCCCCCCACCGCCTGGTTCTTCTCAAGGATCGTGTAGGGCAGCCCCATCTCGTTCAGCCGGACGCCGAGGCACACCCCGGCGATGCCGGCGCCGATAATCACAGCCGGATAATCCTCCCGCCGCAGCGCAGCCGGGTCACGTCGCCAGCGCACGGCGCGCAGGTCTTCCTGGCCGAAGCGCATCTCCTCTTTCAGTAGGGGGATGTAGTCCTCGGGCACCGCTTGGCCGACGCCAGCGCTCATCAGCCGCTGCATGCGCGTCGGCGGCACATCCCCGGGCGCGGCGCGGCCGGTCGCGGCGTAGTCCTGCAGCACCTCGACCAGCCGATCCCGCACCTGGGCCTTCAGTTCCGGCGGCACGCTCTCCATAAAGGACCAGGGCCCCTGGATGTGCGGTGCAACCTCCTCCAGCAGGTGATCCTCGCCAGACAGCTGCGCCAACACCATCAGGGTTGGGGCGATATCGGCTTCTTCCAGTGCTGCCCGAAGTTGCGCTGCATCTCGCACCGCCTCGCGGACCATCCGCACGAACGCCTCGTCCTGCATGGCCGTTCCTCCCAGTTCCTTGGTGTTCTCCTGATGATTATACAGGGAATCGCGTGGACCGCATCGCGTTCGGCGGGCGGGCCCAGATGCCGTCGGGCTGCATGACCGCCGAACCGCATCCAGCCGGCTAGGCCACGGGTGCCGCATCGTGCCGAATGCGTTGCCGCGCGGGGGCCAACTCGGACACATCGTACCCGCGGTCGTTTCTGCCCCTCAATCGCCTGCCGGAAACCTGGGGTTTCCAGCGCCGCACGACACTGCCACGCCCCCCGTTCGGGCGCTCGGCACGTGGCTTTGCGCCGTGCTGCTGGGATCAGCCAGGCCTGTTCCCGATGATAGCTTGGGCGAGTGCGGGGAGTGGGCTTCTCAGAACCGAAAACCGCAGGTCAAAGCTGACGCGGGTTTTATTGGTGGCGTTATCGACCGTCCCGTGTGACAGGTAGCCGCCATCAAAAAACAGCACTTCACCGTAACGTACGTCGATGGGTCGATAATCTGAGCGGCCATAGTCACTTTCCACGAAAAGGCTGTTTGACGAAAAACAGTCCGTCACGGGAACCCACATGTTGATCTGATCCGGGCGGTGCGTGATATCCACATCGCGATGCCATAGGCTAACCGAAGACGTTCCGGCCAGGTGCACCCGCATTTTCGGGTGCTGCGAATAAGAGATTTTACCCCCAAAAAACCGGGAGACATAATTGCGCATAAATTCATTATATATTTTGTAAAATCTCGAATCATCGTGTAGGGATTGCATTTTTTCTCTGAGCCGTAGGTTATGTTTATATTTCAATAAATTATCTATATTTTTTTGTCTGTTGAATGCATATCTCCGAGATCTGGAAGACCGAAGACCGAATTTTTGAAAAACTCCCCAAATGGATACTCAAGAATTTCATACCGCATCAACCAAGCTGACCGGAACCCGCTCACCGGGCGCCAAACGGGGGGATCTGTCACCTTCAAGGCAGAGTACGCAGAAAAATGTTGTTTATGATATTTGAATAAAAATATGATCTCTCCCATTTGTTCCAGACGAAAATACCGGTCTCCCAAGGACGTTTTTTTTGCAGGTTGACCAAGTTCTGCCATGCGGCAGCGCCGAGACCGAATTCCGCTTCGGGACGTTGCAACTCAAGCGAGGGACAGATCATCCCGATGACCGAAGCCTTCCCAATCGTTCCATAAAGGATAGGCGAGAGCGTTATCGGATCGAAGGTCAGGTTCACTTCGCCGCTCGCAGCGCTGGCCGGTCCTTGCGTCCAGGTCAGGCGATTGCCGTCCCGAGCCAACATGATCGGCCTGCCGTTGAGGGAACACCTCTCCGGGCCAACCTGCAGCAGCGCTTCGCCGATCCGGCTTCTGATCTGATAGGTTCCGCAATACTCGGCGGGAAGTTCGTCCGCTTTTTTCCACAGCGTCTCCAGCGCGAAGGTTTGCGCACCAACGGACAGTGTCTTGCCGGCAAGGTGAATCGCCCCCTCAAGAACCGCGCCGTTCAGAGTGGCATAAAGATGGCGGCCACGCTCGGGGCTCTCGGCGAGCCCGACGCGCAACGCATCCGTCGCCGCTGAATAGCGGCCGACCGCTGTCACCGGATGCTGCCGCCCAGGCCGACCTTCTTCCAGGATCAGGTTATGGGCTGCGGGTACAGCCTCATCCGCCGGCCAAATGCTGCCGATCAGGCGCCGACATCCGCGCCGGTCGACATCTACCCTAAGGAAGCCATGTGTCGGCTGCCCGGGTCTGGCTTGCCAGCGCAGGATGCCCCGACGGAAGCTGAATCCGCGCACCGGCGCCGCATCTATGAATAGCCTCGCCCGTAGGCCATCGCCGGACAGAACAAGCAAGCGACCTGCCGATTCCGCATGATAGACGCCGTTCCAGGGGAACAGCCGATCGCGCTGCATCAGATCGATATCGGTCCGCATACGCCCCCATTCGGCAGGCTGGCGCATGCGCGTGCCGAAGGCCGTCAACGAGGCCATGAGCGTCTCCTGCTCGCTCTCCCGCAGGACCTGGGCCAGCGCGCGCAGAAGGGGGCGATTTTTGAAAAGGGCCAGGAGCAAGGACTGATTGGATACCGAGGCGGTCTGGCTGCCCTTCGCGGCGATCTGCATCGCGCCCGAATCCTGCGTCAGCAGCAGCGCCACTTCTCTCGGGGAGAGATCGTCGAAGGCGGGTTTCCGGAGTGCGGCGCCAGGGTCTTGCCGATACTCATCTGCCAATGCGGGATCAAACCGCAGGGCGATGAGGAAGCGGCTGGCTGCAGTGTCCTGCTGCCATTGATAGCCGGGGGGAACTTTGAACCGCCGGAAATCGCGGAACGCCAAGCGCTCCCGCGCGCCGTAGCGGCCGATCTCGCGCAAGGGCCCATTTGGTGCTCGCGCGGTCTGGCCTGGGCGCATCAGGCCAAGTCTCGCCATCATCTCCAGGGACGGAGGAACCGGGTCTTTCGGTGCCAGATAGAAGGTCGAGATTCCCGTGACTCGGCTCTGTAACGCTGGGTCATGAAGGGCATCGAGGGAAAATACCTCGATGACCGGAGGAATCGCCGAGAAGCGGGATGCGATGTAGTTCGTAACCGGATAGCGATCGCCGTAAAAGCCCTGCAGATACGACACCAGGATCGAGAAATTCTCGTTGATATAACCCTTGCGGCGATAGCCCATCTCTCCGACCAGACCCACCTGCCACAGAACCGTATGAAGGGTCGTCGCGGGCACGCGTTGGCGGATCAGCATGTCGGTGGCCTCGTAGGTCACCATGCCGGGATGTGAGGGATCAACGCCGAGATCCGCGCAAAGACAATCGAGCGCGCTGATCCCCGGACGCATCACCGCCTGGTGGCCTTCCCGCCTGGCGATCAAAATGGCCCGGTGCGTGGAGAGGACGAAAATACCGGGATGCCCGTAGTAGATCCCGACCACCTTCTTGCCTTGGCGGACGTAGTGCAGCAGCGCCTCTGCCATCTGCATGTAGGTGGTGTATCTGGGCTTCGAATCGTCATAGAGCACATAAAGATCATACGCATCCGGGCGTAGCTTCTTGATCCATGCGACCGTTGCGGGGTCCGCCACGCAAAAAAAGACGGCGTCGGCACCCTCGATGATTTGCTCGTCGCCCTGGATGAAGCCCAGCGTCTCGATGCCGGACCCGATGATCGTCAAGCAACCCTGCCGCGCGGATGGAGCTTTCGGCGGCGCTTCCTCGATCCTGTCGGACGCGACGGCGATCTCCGCGGCGAGGGCTTCCCAGGCGCGCGCATGCTGATCCTGGGACGGGAAGCGGCCGCTAGACGTCGTGTGCATCATTGACCCCCGGCGCTCTGCCTGCGGTGGGAACACGGGGGGCGATCACGCGCTGCCGGGGAGCCAGAGAAGCGCCGGCGCCATGGTGGAGGACTGGCCGGTAGTCTGGGCCGTGCTCCAACTGACGCCGTCTGGCGACGTGCTCCATGCGATATTGCCGCTGCTGCCGGCTTCGATGAAGGCCAATGCCAAGCCAGAGGCCGTCGCAACCAGCGCGGGAGACGCACCGGTTGGGGCCGACAGATTAGTGTCGACCACCGGCGACCAACCTTGCGCCGTCGAATACGAACAGACGTTGATCTCGCCCTGCGATCCGACGAAGGCCAGCCATATGGCGTCGCCGAAGACCGTCAGGGATGGCGCGGTTCCTGGATAGGTTCCCAGCTCAGCCGAACCCTGCGTCGACCAATCCTGCCCATTCGCAGAGCTTACCAAAAAGGGCCCAAAGCCGGCATCGCCATCCGAGTCGCCATCGTTATAGGGGGCATAATTAAATGCCATCCAGAGTTCGCCGTTATAGGTCACGAGGGCTGCGCCGGATCCACCCGCACCTAAGCCGGAGTCGTAATTCCCGGACCAGGCGGAGCCATCCGTCGAGGACATCAGCAGGATATTCCGACCGACGTTTGCCGCAATGAAGGCCGCCCAGAGGACGTCGTTCAACACAGCGAGCGCGGGCGATGAAAACGGAAAGGCATTCTGGTTCGTCGGAATCGGGGGTGACCATGTCTGGCCGTCTTGCGTGGACACCAGCAGCACTTCGCATGGCTCACTCGTAGCGGTGAAAGCCAGATAGACGGCGTTTTGGAAACCGATCAGCGCCGGCGTTGCGCTGCTGGTCTGACCGATCGGCGGGAGGTTTGCCGTCGCCGCTCCTCCCGCGCCTGACGCGAGCGTGCCGAAGAGAATTTCGTCCGCCGAGGAAATCACGGCGCAGCCCATCGATCCCGTCGGCACGGCGGCCGGTATGACGGTCGGCACAAAACCGGATGCGCTGATGACCGTCAGATAGTTCAGCGCCGTCTCGCAGCCCACCAGAACCGGCGGCGACGCCCCTCCATAGGTATAGGCTGCGAGGAGATTATAGGCCTCGTACTGGGTCGCCGTCGTGGAGTAGGCGGACATCTGGTCCACCAACGCAGTCTCGGCCGATTGCGGCCACTGCCAGGCTTCGGCGGCTTCGTCCGCCGTGGTGTTCTGGGTACAGATGATCGAGGTGAGGACGGTCTGCTGTTCGGAGATGGTTGGCTGCGCCTGCTGGACCCAGTCCGCGAAGGTTGACCAGCACTCCTCCGGCGTGTTGTTCGGGTTCAGCATGTAGTTGATCAGCAGCCCCAGCCCCGCTGTCTCCTGCGGCGCGCGGGCCTTCATCGCCTTCAGCGATGCGTTATGCAGGCTGCGCAGGATCAACTGCGCAGAGACCATCGCAACCACGATGGTCAGGTTCTTGACCAGCGCCGGAAAGCCCTTGGTCATGACCCAGCTGCCGATCTTGTTGAGCGCCCCCTGCTCTCCGCCCGGCGGGATATCCACGTCGGTGTCGATATCCGTATCGGTGTCCGTATCGGTATCGGTGTCAGTATCGGTATCTGTGTCCGTATCGGTATCCGTCACCACGTCGATATCGGTGTCGATATCGACGTCGATATCCACATCAACATCAATGATGACAAAAGCGTCGATATCCACATCAACATCGACGTCGATGTTCACGTCCGTATCAACATCCGTGTCGGTATCATCAACACTGTCCGTATCGATATCAGTATCCACATCAACATCGACATCCATGTCCACATCGACATCCACGTCGACATTGGCGGGCACCGCATCCTCGCCCACTTCCGCAACCGAATCCGCGGTCTCTGCCTGCGTCGACAGCCGCTCATTGATAGAGGAGACCAGGTTGCCGAGTTTTTTGAAGAGGTAGACGGAAAGCTCGCCGGCGCCGCCCAGGAGAAATTTCGCCATGTTCAGGATCATTACCAGCTGGAACAGCCGGAAGGCTCCGAAGGCCATGTCATAGGCGGCAACCCACCAGGGGATCGTCGGCCCTTCATAGGGCTGCGCGATGAAGCTCTGCCCGTTCAAGGTCCCGCTGAGGCACAGGACAATCTTGCTGGGATCGCCCTCCCAGGCCAGGCTGCGCGGGATCGCCGAAAGCTGCATGCCAAAAGTTGCGGTGGCACTGGGCGAGGAGAGAACCCCGTTCACATAGGATAACGGCGCGGGAACGCCGATGTCGTTCAGCGGCGCATAGGTCGCGGTGTTATTCGCGATCGTCAGGGTGCCGACGGAGACGGTCGGCAGAACGAAGTTACCGGTCTGCTGGGTCCCCGGCTCATAACAGTAATAGGTGCCATCCCAGGCATAGAGCGTGTAGTTGACCCAGTAGGCAACGGCGGAGAGGCCGGCAGCGCTGCACCCGGCCATGCCGTTGGCATCGAAAAAGGTGGCGACCGCATCCTCCAGCTCCTCGGGGCTGGTGGCGTTCAGGTAGATTTCGGTAATCTGCAGCGATTCTGGCGCATAAGGCTGCGCCATGGTCTCTAGGTAGAAATTATAGGTGGTATTTGCGATCGCCAGATCATTGGCGGTGATGGTCTGGCTGGCCTGCCGCGCCAACAAGTCCGGAACCCAGACGAGGATCGGGAACTGATTGCTTTGCTGGGCAATCACCATCCGCACCGGCATCGGCGGCGAGGTGAAGGTGAGCGAACCATTGGCCGGGACAACCGCAATCTGGGTGTAGACCTGATCGTAATCGGGCGCGTTGGTGCTGGGGGGATTCGATGCTGCGCTGACCGCGGTGGTATTGAAAACGATCAGCGGGGTATCGAGCTGGTTGGTGACTGTGCAGGGAATGCCTGAGCTACCCGACATCGCTCACTCCGCTCTTGCTCTGGCACAGCACCCGGGGGCTTGGAAGACCGCTGGGGCGGTGGTGGTCAGTCATCGTCGGAGCCGCCGCCCTCGGAAGCCTCCTCGTTGATCTTGGTCTCGTTCTCGGCTTCCTCGGTTTGCTCTTCTTCCTCGATCTCCGAGACTTCATCCTGATTGCCCGACGCCGAAGACTCCTTCTTAATTGCGGTATCGACCGAAACCTGATCCTCCTCCAGATTAAGTTCGTCGAAATCGAGGCTCCGTTGCACCGTCATGAGCGAACGGGCGGACTGCCGGAGCGAGTCAGAGCGGATATCGCGCAACACATCACCGTCTTCGACGAGACTGTCCTCCACTTCGTAATCCTGCTCACTGGCGCCGAATTGGAGTTGCTCGTCCAATTGATGGCTCTCGACAATGAGTTCTGCCTCTTCCCCGACGACCACGTCGAGTTTGGCCCGCCCCAGCGCGCGCTGGATCAGCTCGCTTCCAGCGCGTG
>CAITYE010000347.1 GCA_903896535.1 uncultured Paracraurococcus sp. | reverse complement strand
TCCCCGGCCTGGCCACGAGCTGGGAGGCCGATCCGGCCGACCGTAGGAAATGGGTGTTCAAGCTCCGCCCGGGCGTCACCTTTCACGACGGCTCGGCCTTCGATGCCGATGCGGTGATCTGGAATTTCGAGAAAGTGCTGAATCCGCAGGCGCCGCATTTCGACAACCGACAAGCCGCCCAGGTCCGCCCCCGCCTGCCAAGCGTCGCGGCCTGGAGGAAGCTCGACGCCACGACGGTCGAGGTTACCACCAAGACGGTCGATTCTATCTTTCCCTACCAGATGCTTTGGTTCCTGATCTCCTCCCCGGCGCAGTACGAGAAGCTGGGCCGGAGCTGGGAACGCTTCGCGCAGGAACCCTCCGGCACCGGCCCCTTCCGCCTGGCTAGGCTGACACCGCGGGCCAGCGCCGAACTGGTGCGGAACCCTGATTACTGGAACAAGGCCCGCCTGCCGAAGGTCGATCGGATCATCCTGATGGTTGCGCCGGATGCGGTGACCCGCACGAACGCGCTGCTCACCGGTCAGGTGGACTTCATCGAAACCCCGGCGCCGGACCTGGTGCCGCGGCTGAAGGCCGGCGGCATGCGGCTGATCGAAAACGTCACGCCGCATGTCTGGAATTATCACCTCAGCCTGCTGGAAGGCTCACCTTGGCGCGACCTTCGGTTGCGCCGCGCCGCCAACCTGGCGATCAATCGAGAGGAAGTGGTGGCGCTGATGAACGGCCTCGCCAAGCCCGCCGCGGGCGTGGTCGATCCGTCCTCCCCCTGGTTCGGCAAGCCGGCATTCCAAGTGAAGTACGACATGGATGCGGCGCGCAAACTGCTTGCCGAGGCCGGCTTCAGCAAGGGCAGCCCGCTGAAGACCAAGTTCCTGGTCGCCACCGGCGGCAGCGGCCAGATGCTCTCCATGCCGATCAACGAATACATCCAGGCAAGCTGGCGCGAAGCCGGGATCGAGCTCGAACTCGTCCCCGTCGAGTTGGAGGTGCTCTATACCTGCTGGCGGCAGGGTGCAGCTGGCGAACTCGCCCGCAGCAACGGCGTGTCAGCCAATAACGTCGCCTATGTTACCTCCGACCCGCTCTATGCCTTGATCCGCTTCTTCCACTCGAACCAGATCTCGCCGACCGGCGTGAACTGGAGCCACTACAAGGATGCCGAAACGGACAAGCTGATCGACACCGCGCTGAACACCTTCAACCCGACCGAGGTCGACAGCTTGATGGCCAAGGTGCATGAGCGGGTGGTGGATCAGGCCCTGCTGGTGTTCGTGGTGCACGACACCAACCCGCACGTGGCGGCGCGCAGCGTGAAGGGGTATGTCCAGGCGCAGCACTGGTTCCAGGATCTGACGACGCTTGCCTAGGGCCGCCCTGCTCCTGCTCAGTCTATTTTTGACGCGTGAGGCAAGTGCCCAAGCGCCGCGTTGTGCGGCCCATGAACGGGACTTTCCCCGGCTGATCGGCCTGACCGAGCCCGCGGCCATCGCCGCGCTGGAGACGATGCCGGGCGTCCGCCTGGTCCGCATCGCCGCCCCAGGCGCACCGCTGACCAAGGATTATCGTCAGGAACGCGCGACGATACTGATGCAGGGGGGGCGGGTGGTGGACGTCACCTGCGGCTGAGCTAGTCTTACCCTGGAAACACCCCGGGGGAGGCCAGCATGAAGATCAAACGTGTCGAGCACATCGCCATCGCTGTCGACAGCATCCGCCAATCGCTGGGTCTGATGCGGGATACTTTCGGCCTCGAGCTCGAATACGAGGAAACGATCGGCCAGACCAAGCTCGCCATGCTGCCGGTGGGTGAAACTTACATCGAGCTGCTGGAGGGCACCGGACCGGACAGCGGCGTCACCCAATGGATCGGCGAAAAAGGCACCGGCCTGTTTCACATCTGCTTCGAGGTCGATGACATCGAGGGTGCGATCGCGGAGTTGAAGGCCAAGAAGGTGAAGCTGCAGAGCGAGACCTGGCGGACCGGGCATGGCGGCTCGAAGATCGTGTTCCTCGACCCGTCGGCGACCGGTAATGTGCTGATCGAGCTGGCCGAACTGGCCCCGGGGCACTGAGCCATGACCGGCTTCGCACATCCCGAATTCCTGGTCGGCACGGATTGGCTCGCCCAGCACCTGCGGGATCCAGGCGTGGTGGTGTTGGATTGCACCATCAACCTCGTCCCGAAGCCCGAGGTCACCTACGAGGTGGTGCCCTGCCGCGCCGAGTTCGAGCGCAGCCACATCGCGGGCGCGCAGTTCATCGATGTCTCGCGCGATCTCTCGGATCAGCAGGCGAAGATCCGCTTCATGCGGCAAAGCCCGGCAGATTTCGCCGCCGCCACGCGCCGCTTCGGCATCTCCAACACCACCCGGGTGGTCACCTATTCCACCGGCAATCTCTGGTGGGCAAGCCGGGTCTGGTGGCTGCTGCGCGAGTTCGGCCACGACAACGCGGCGGTTCTGGATGGTGGCTACGCCAAATGGGCGCGCGAGGGTCGGCCGGTCGAGACCGGGACCGGGACGGCGCGACTGGCCGGCGACTTCACCGTGCGGCAGGTGCGCAACCTGATGGCCGACAAGGCCGCGGTGCAGGCGGCGATGGGCAATCCGGCGGTCTGCACGCTGAACGCGCTCTCGGCCGCGCAACATACCGGCGGCGGCCCAACCAATTACGGCCGCCCAGGGCGCATCGCTGGCAGCCTGAACTTGCCGGCGGGCGACCTGCTGGACCCCGCGACGGGCTGCTTCCTGCCGCCCGAGGAACTCCGCCACCGGCTTGGCGCCGTGGGCGCGCTGGACCGCGAGGTGATCCTCTATTGTGGTGGCGGCATCGCAGCGACGGCCGATGCCCTTGCCCTTATCATGCTCGGGCATGAGCGGGTGCGGGTTTATGACGCCTCGCTCAATGAATGGGCGCCGGACCAGACGCTGCCGATGGAGGTCGGCTGACCCCCTCAGCCGGCCGCGAAGGCCTCGGCCCGGCGCATCAGTCGCAGGAAATTGCCCGACCAGAGCAGACCCAACTCGCGCGCCCCGTAGCCGCGGGCGGCGAGGGCAGCGGTCAGCGCCGGCGTTTCGGCGGCGTTATTCCAGCCGGCGACCCCGCCGCCGCCATCGAAATCCGAGGACAGGCCGACATGCTCGATGCCGATGCGCCGGACCGCGTGATCGACATGATCGGCCATGGCCTCGACGCCCGCAGGATTCTTCTGCTTCTCCGCCACCTTCATCAGGAAGCCCGGTACGGCGGTGATCTGGGCCAACCCGCCGGTCGCCTTCAACATATCGAGCTGCGCGTCGTCGATGCCGCGCGGATGGTCGCAGAGGGCCCGGCAGGCGGTATGCGTCGCCACCACTGGCACGCGAGAGCATTCGGCGGCCTGCAGCATGGCTGCCTTCGAGACATGGCTGACATCAACCAGCACGCCGGCCGCGTTCAGCGCCGCCACCGCCTCTCGCCCGAGCGGCGACAATCCATGATGCTCAGCCACCGAATCGCCCAGCTCCTTGCGCGGAATGGCGCTGTCGGAGAGG
>CAITYE010000346.1 GCA_903896535.1 uncultured Paracraurococcus sp. | reverse complement strand
TTTCCCTTCGGCATTGGCCCAGCACCCGAGACACTGGCGCGGATCGCCCCCGGCGCGTTATGCGCCGCCGCGCTGCTCGCCGCGCTCCTGCCGCTTGATCGGCTGTTCGGCGCCGATGCCGAAGACGGGATGCTTGACCAACTATTACTGTCCGGCCTGCCGTTGGTCCTCATCGGGCTGGCCAAGGCCCTGGCGCATTGGCTGACAACCGGCCTGCCGCTACTGCTGGCCGCCCCGATCGCGGCGGCGATGCTGAACCTGCCGGTCGCCGCCTGGGGGGTCGCAATGGCAGCGCTTGGTCTTGCGACCGGGTTTCTTTCCCTGCTGGGCACGGCCGGGGCGGCGTTGACGCTGGGCGCGCGGCGCGGTGGGGTGCTGTTGCCCCTGCTGGTCCTGCCGCTCGCGATTCCGTCGGTGATCTTCGGCGCGGCGGCGATCGAGGCCGCCGCCGCCGGTCTTCCCGCGCGACCCTATCTGCTGCTGTTGGCGGCGCTCCTGGCGGCTGCCTTGCCGCTCGCCCCGCTCGCCACCGCGGCGGCGCTCAGGGTAGAATAGTTCAATGCTCGATCAGGCCCTGGCGTATATCGGCGGCAACCGCACCGCCTTCATCGCCCTGGCGATGGTTCTGCTGCTCGGCCTGCTGGCCCGGCGGCGGTGATCCATCGTGCGCCGGGCCACATGAGATTCAGGCCGGCTTGAACTGCGGATAGGGCGGCCCGTCATCCTTGGTCGGACGCCAGGTGACCACCACCTTGTCGCCGATCGCCACCTTGTCGAAGTCGCATTCCACGATGTTGGTCATCATGGTGGGACCTTCCTCAAGCGTGACATAGGCGACCGCGTAGACTTCCGGCGCGCGCTTCATGACGCTGACGCTGTAGATGGTGCCGCGGCCGGAAGCCGGGACCCATTCGGTCTTCTCGCTGAAGCAGTGCGGGCAGACGCCGCGCGGGTACCAATGCGCCTTGCCGCACGCGGTGCAGCGCTTAATGAGGAATTTCCCGTCTTTCGCCGCCGCCCAGAAGGCCTCCGTCTCCGGATTGACCAACGGGGCGGGAATGGCGCGTTCCTTGACCATCGGTTTCACTCCCTTTCCATGATCAGCGTCGCCGCGCCGTGCCGGCTGCCAAGCAGCCCGCCCGTGCCATGGGCCAGGGCGATGTCGCAATTCTTCACCTGAACCGCGGGATGCGCTTCGCCGCGCAGCTGGCGGACGGCTTCGATCACCTTGGTGATGCCGCCGCGATTGGCGGGATGGTTGTTGCACAGTCCGCCGCCATCGGTATTGAACGGCAACTTGCCAACGCCCGAGATCAGATTGCCATCCGCGACGAAGCGGCCGCCCTGGCCCTTGGCGCAGAACCCCAGATCCTCGATCTGCATCACCACCGTGATGGTGAAGCTGTCGTAGATGCTGGCGTACTTGATATCGGTCGGCTTCACGCCCGCCTCCGCGAAGGCGGCCGGGCCGCTGCGGACCGCGGCGGAATAGGTCAGGTCGACCGCACCGCCCATCTGGCCCTTCATGCTCTCCCCGGCGCCGATCACCTTGACCAGCGGCCGCTTGAGGCTGCGTGCGATCTCCGGCGCGACAACCACCAGCGCCCCACCCCCATCGGAGACGACGCAGCAATCCATCCGGTGCAGCGGCGTCGCGATGAGCGGGCTTTCGACCACCTGCTGCACCGTGACGACATCGCGCAGCATGGCGTGCGGGTTGTGCTGGGCGTGATGGCTGGCCGCCACCTTCACCCAGGCAAGCTGCTCACTGGTCGTGCCGAATTCGTACATGTGGCGCGCCGCACACATGGCATAGGCGTTTACCGTGGCGATGCCGGTCGGGAATTCCCATTGCGTATCCGGGGCATCCGCCCCGCGCACGCGCGGCGTCGCCCCCGAATGACCTTCTGAGCGCGGTCGCCCGGCCAGCGTGATCAGCGCCACCTTGCACTTGCCCGTGGCGATCGCCTCAGCCGCATGCGCGACATGAGAGATGTAGGAACAGCCACCGACATCGGTACTGTCCAGGTGCCGGAGCTTGAGGTTCATGTAGTCGGCCATCGCCAGCGGCCCGAGGCCGGGAGCGTCGCCGGCGCAGAAATAGCCGTCGACATCATCCTTCGTCAGGCCGGCATCGGCCAGCGCGCCGACCGCGCTTTCGGCGTGCAACTGCGCGACGGACTTGTCCTTCGCCAGCCGGGTCGGGTGCTCATAAGCCCCGGCAATATAGGCTGTTCCCTTGATGCTCATGATCCCTCTCAGGCGTCGAGGATGGCGGCGTGGGCGAGATTGCTCAGCACGTCCATGCGCTGGTTGTGGAAGAGTTCGGTCTGACGGCAATTCGCGAAGAAGGCGAAGGAAAGGCCGGTCGTCGGATCCGCCCAGCAATAGGAGGAACCAACACCGCCATGGCCAAAGGTGCGCGGATGCGCGATGGCGCCCAGCCCACGGGCCACTGGGTGATCGCCGCGGCTATGCGGGCCGATACCCCGATGCATGGGCAAGCCCATATAATCGTCGATCAGGTTTCCTGTATGGTCGGCGGTGACGAACTGCACCATGCGCGGCGAGAGCACGCGCACGCCTCCCAGCTCGCCGCCTTGGGCGAGCATCTGGTAGAAAGCGGCCATGCCGCGCGCCGTGCCGTAGCCGCCACCGCCAGGAATTCCTGCCGCGTGATGCGCCGGCGTGTTTTCCCCGGCGCGCGCCTGGAAGCCGCCGCCCGGTTGAGGGTCGTAGATATCGGCCGTGCGTGCCATGGCGGCATCGGGCACGCCGACGAAGACTTCGTCTTCAAGCCCGAGCGGAGCGAGCACGCGACGCTTGATAAAAGCGCGGAAATCCTCGCCGGTGATCGCCTCGATCAGCACGGCGCAGGTCCAATGGGCCGCGGCCGGGTGGTAACGCATGCGGCTGCCCGGGGTCCATTCCAGGGAGAAGTCGCCAACCGTCCGGCGCAACAGCTGGTGATCCGCCCAGCAAGCCTCAGGCACCACTGCCGAAGGGAAACCCGCCTGGTGCGTCAGCACCTGAAAGACCGTGATCTCGGCCTTGCCGTTGGCGGCGAATTCCGGGACGTGCTGCGCGATGGGGTCGGAAAAGCGCAGCAGCCCGTCCTCGACCAGCATCCAGACGGCAGCGGCGGTAATCACCTTGGTATTCGAATACATCAGGAACAGCGTACGCGGATCCGCCGGCTGGCTGAGACGCGCCTGGCCGAAGCTCTTGAACAGCGCCAGCTTGCCGTGCCGGGCGATGGCCAGCTGCGCGCCGGCCTGATGGCCTTGGGCGATGTGCTGCTCGATGACAGCGCAGGCCCGGGCCAGCTTACCGGGATCGAGGCCAAGTGCCTCCGGGTTCGATTCAGGCAGCGGAAAGGCCATGGTGTCGCTCCTCGGGGAAGGTATCGTTGAGTGCCGGCATCACCTCGCGCGCGAAGAGGCGGGCGGAGCCCAGCATTTCGTCGGGAGAGAGGTCGCCGAAGGCGAAGCGGCCGACCACATAGTTCACGCCCGTCTCTCGGACTTGCGCGAGCAGGCTATCGCGGATCATCGCAGGCGTGCCGGCGAAGGCCAGCCCAGCCGCCTCGGCTTCGGCGAAATCCTCGCTCATCCGGGCATTGATCGGGGCCGCGCCGTGGTCCCGCCACAGCTTCATGAAGTGCGTCGCATGCAACCGCCAGGCACGGCTGGCGATCGCCCGCGCCTCGGCCGCTGTATCGGCCAGCACCATGGCGCGCGAGAGACCAATAGGTGGCAAGGGGTCAGGCCGCGTCCAGCTGCGGCGATACTGCGCGACGATGTCGGCGATCCGCCCGACCGGGCCGTTGGTCACCGTCGCCGCGCCCAGCTTGGCCGCCCGCTCGGCGTGTTCCAGCGTGGCGCAGGGCATCCAGAGCGGCGGATGCGGCAATTGCTTGGGGCGAAGTACCATCGGCACCTTGCGGCATTGCCAGAAGCGGCCCTCGTAATCGACCACCTCCTGGGTCAGCGCCTGCAACAGGATCGCCGTCGCCTCCTGCAGCATCGCCGGGCTCGCCGCCGGATCGACGCCGTGATAGCCGAGCTCGAAGGGCGATACGCCGCGGCCGATGCCCAGCTCGAACCGTCCATGGCTCAGATGGTCGAGCAGACAGACCTCCTCGGCCACCTGCAACGGATGCCGCAGGGGCAGGATGTAGACGAGCGGACCGAGGCGAATGCGGCGGGTTCGCTGCGCCACCGCGCTCAGCCAAGCGCCGGTTGCCGGCGTGGTGGAGAGCGGCGTCGCGTGATGCTCGCTCACGTGATAGCGATCGAAGCCGGCTTGGTCATAGAACGCGACCAATTGCAGACGGGCTTCGTAATGCGCCGTCAGATCGAGGACGCCAAGATCGTTCTGGTCGAATACGCCGAACTGCACGTCGGCTCCCCCCCACTGCTTCGAGACAGCCTAACAGGCTGGCGGCGGGAGGCTAGTGTCCTGCCCGCGAAGTTCGTGGGTTGACCCACGAACGCAGCCGACAAGCAGGCCACTCAAAACAATGGCCAGTTTCCCGATCCCGAGGTACGTAGGACTGCGGAATCGGGACACTAGAGCAGGCGTCGATCGGTCGATCACCGGGTGATCTGACCAATCAGGGGGGACCTCCGCATCAGGCCCCCGTCAATCGGCCTGGATGCGGGCCCTTTGGATCACCTTGGCCCAGCGCTCGGCATCGCTCCGGATCAGGGCGCTCAGCGCCGCCGGCGGTTCATTGACCGGCTCCAACCCCAGCGCGGCGATCCGCTCCGCCACCTCCGGCCGCGCCAAGGCCTGGCCAATCGCCAGGTTCAGCCGCAGGGCGATGGCCGGATCGGTGCCCGGCGGCGCCACGATACCGTGCCAGCCCACGGCCTCGGCGCCGGTCAGCCCGGCCTCGGCAAGGGTCGGCACCTCCGGCAGCGCCGCCGTCCGGCTGCCAGCCGAGACGAAAATGCCGCGCAGCCGGCCCCCGCGCACATGGTCGGTCACCGCGCCGATATTGATCAGCACCCCCTGCAAGCTGCCGCCCAGCAGGTCGTTCACCGCCAACGCGCCGCCCTTATAGGGAACGTGCGTCCAGCGGCATTCGGTCGCCGCCTGGACCACCTCTCCCAATAGATGCGCGAGGCTGCCATTGCCCGGCGTGCCAACCGCGACGGCGTCGCGCCGTGTCAGGGCGACGAACTCCTCCAGCGTGCGGGCCGGGCTATCGGCCCGGACCACCAGGATCTGCGGCACCCGAACGGCGCGGGCGACCGGTGTGAAGGCGAGCGGGTTGAAACCAAGGCGCGGAAAGAGCGCGCTGTTGATGGACAGGCTGTCGGAGCCCGCCAGCAGCGTATAGCCATCGGGGTTGGCCCGCGCCGCTGCATCGTAGCCAATATTGCTGCCCGCGCCCGGCAGATTATCAACCTGCACATTCTGGCCAAGCGCCGCAGCGAGTTGCCGAGCGAGGAGCCGGGCGACGATGTCCTGGCTGCCGCCGGCGGCGACCGGGACGATGTAGCGAAGCGGTCTTTCGGTGGGCCAAGCGGGCTCGGCGCGCACCGGCAGGGCGAGCGCTGCGACGCCAAGGCCGAGCAGGGAGCGACGGTTCAACACCATGTCAGACGGTCTCCAGACGCAGGCGGCGCAGCCCGAGCGGCAGGCCCCCATCGAGGGATGGCTGATAGGCGATGTCGATCCGCCGCGCGGCAGCGAGGAAGGCGGCCGGATCGGCGGTTGCGGGCAACTCGATGCTGTCCACCCCGACCCGACGCAGCATGGTCAGGTGGTCAGGCAGCACATGGCCGGTGGCGCGCAAATCGCCGCGGAAGTGATGATATTCCCGCAATGCCCGCGCCTGCGTGAAGGCCCGGCCATCGCGCGAACCAGGCAGGCGCAGGACAATCAGCGCGAGGTCCGGGAGCCAGGGCGCCAGATCATCGACCGCGGCGTCAGGCGGCAGCAGGACGCCGAGCGGCACGGCGCGACCGCCCGCCACCTCACCCGCCAGCAACCGCGCGAGGTCGATCAGCGCCGGGCCCGGCGGCAAGGGCGCGCCTTCGGATACGCGGAGATAAGGGTCTTCGGTCAATCGGCCGTCACGCAGCAGGGCCATAGAGCGCCTCCTTGAAGGGGCCGACGCCCACGCGGCGATAGGTGTCGATGAAGCGTTCGCCCTGCCGGCGCAGCGCCAGATGCCGCCGCAGGATGGTCTCAATGGCGTCGGTGATGCGCTCATAGGCGAAGCCCGGGCCGACCAGATCGCCGATCGCAGGCTGGTCACCGGCCTCACCGCCGAGCGTGACCTGGTAGCTCTCGGCACCGCGCTTATCGACGCCGAGGATACCGATATGCCCGACATGGTGCTGACCGCAGGCGTTGATGCAGCCGGAGATGTTGAGATGCAGCTCCCCCAGATCATGCATCCGGTCGAGCTCGGCGGCGCGGGCGCTGATCATCTGCGCAACCGGGATGCTGCGAGCCGTCGCCAGGGCGCAGTAATCCATCCCGGGGCAGGCGATGATATCGGTTACCAGGCCCGGATTGGGCGTCGCCAACCCGGCCGCGAGCAGCCCGGCATGCACCGCCGGGAGATCGGCTTGCCGGATATGCGCCAGCACCAAGTTCTGCGAATGGGTGACGCGGATCTCGCCAAAGCTGAAGCGCTCGGCGAGATCGGCGACAGCCTCCATCTGGGCGGCGGAGGCATCGCCCGGGATACCCCCGATCGGCTTCAGG
>CAITYE010000345.1 GCA_903896535.1 uncultured Paracraurococcus sp. | reverse complement strand
TTCGTCAACCTGCCCTATCGCAGCGGCGGGCAGATGGTGACGGCGATCTTCCAGGGGGAGGCGCAGTTCGGCATCGCCGTCCTCGCCTCCGCCGCCGGGCAGGTGCGCGACGGCATGGTGCGCGGCATCGCCGTGACCGGGCCGCGCCGCTTCCCCGCCTTCCCGGATCTGCCGACCTTCGCCGAGGTCGGGATCACCGAGGCCGATATCTCCACCTGGAACATCCTGCTGGGCCCGCCGGGGATGCCGGAGCCGGTGGCCGCGCGGCTCAATCAGGCGCTGATCGCGGCGCTGGCTGAGCCCACGCTGCGGGAAAAACTGCTGGTGGCCGGCGCCCTGGCCTGGGAGGGGCCGAACAGCCCGGCCGATGCGCGCGCCTTCCTGCAGGCGGAACTGGCGAAGTTCCGCGTGGTGGTGGAACGGACCAGCATCAAGCTGGAGCCCTGACCGGCGCCGGCGGCGGCCCCTGATCGGGGTGGCCGGGCAGGCCAGGATCGTGGCAGGCCCAGCCGGGGGCGGAGCCGGTCCAGATCGCCATTTCCGGCCGCAGCCGCCCCGGTTCATCCAGCGTGCCGAGGCGCATGACGCGAAAGCCCGGCCGCACCGCCGCTTCGGAAAACAGCGGCGTGCCGCAGCCGGGGCAGAAATGCCGTTGTAGCCGGTTGCCGCTATCGGCCAGCGTCTCGAAGGCGCGGGTCTGCCCGGTGAAGGTGGCGCCCGCGGTGGCGAAGACGGCGTTCACTGAGGCATTGCCGGCGGCGAAATACTGGCAATCCCGGCACCAGCAGAGGCGCGTCAGCACCGGCGGGCTGGGGAAGCTGAAGCGTACCGCGCCGCAGCGGCAGCCGCCGGTGAAGGGGGCGGTCATTTGCCCCCGCCTTGGCCCTGGTACCACTCCAGCATCTGCTCCCCGTTCCAGTGCAGCACGCCGGGCTTGCTGGCGACGTACTCATAAAATTTTTCCAGGTATTTGATGCGGTGCGGCTGGCCGGAGATGTAGGCGTGGATTGCCAGCGACATCACCTTCGCCCGTTCCCCGCCTTCCTCGTACAGCCGGTCGAACTGGTCGATGGCGCGCTTCAGCAGATAGTCGCTCTCATGGTGCTGGACGATCATCATGGGGATGTCGTTCAGCTCCACCGTATAGGGCAGCGTCACCAGCGGGCCGCGGTCGGTCTTGATGGTCGTGGGTTCATCGTCATAGACCCAGTCGCCGATGTATTTCACCCCGGCCTCGACCAGCAGTTCCGGCGTCTCGAAGGTCTGGGTCAGCCCCGGGCCCAGCCAGCCGACGGGCCGCTTGCCGGTGAATTTCTCCAGCCGGTCCATGGACCGGAAGATCATCGCGCGCTGGTCGGGTTCCTTGTGGATCGGCCCCTGTTCCCAGCTATGGCCCATGAACTCCCAGCCGGAGGCGCGGGCTTCCTCGGCCACCCGGGTGTAATCGTCGACCACCCGGGCGTTGATCGACAAAGTCGGGCGGATGCCCAGGCGCTGGTACAGCTTGAAGAAGCGCCAGACGCCGACGCGCATGCCGTATTCGTGCCAGGACCAGTTCGGCACATCCGGCAGCAGCACCTGCCCGGTCGGCGCCGGGATCACCTGCCGGGCCATGGGCTTGCCGATATCCCAGACCTCCAGGTTGACGATCGACCACAGGATGATGCGGGCATCGCCCGGCAGCTTCAGGGGCGGGCGGTCGATGATGGCGGAAAAGGGAACGCGGTCGCTGGGCTGCATGCTCATCTGGCTGGCTCCGGCCGGTCGGGGATGGTGGAGCATGGCAAGCCGTGGGCCAGGGGGGAACACCCGTCGGGGAACACCCACCGGGGAACACCCGCCGGGCTTTCGCCCCGCGCAGGGCTTCGGCATGCTGCCGGCCGGGACGGACACTGCGGCAGGAGCCAGGAATGACCAAGATACCAGCAGCCTCGCTCACCCCCTCGCGCCAGGTAGCGATCCGGGAGGCCTGGCTCGCCCTGGGCCAGGAGGAGATCCTCGATCCCGGCCTGCCGATCATCGACCCGCACCACCACCTCTGGGACCATCCCGGGGAGCGGTATCTGTTCGAGGATCTGCGCGCCGATACCGCCACCGGCCACGACATCCGCGCCACCGTCTTCGTGCAATGCGGCGCCATGTACCGCGCCACGGGGCCGGAGGCCGAACGGCCATTGGGGGAGACCGCCTTCGTCAACGGCGCAGCAGCGATGAGCGCGAGCGGCGGCTACGGCCCGAGCCGGCTCTGCGACGGCATCATCGGGCTGGTTGACCTGACGCTCGGCGATCAGGTGGCCCCGCTGCTGGAACAGCATCGCGCGATCGCAGGTGCGCGCTTCAAGGGGGTGCGCAACCGCACCGCCTGGCATGCCTCGCCCGAGGTGCGCGCGAACCTGACCATGCCACCGCCCGGGCCGCTGGGCTTGCCCGCCTTCGCCGCCGGCGCGCGGGTGCTGGGGCAGCTCGGCCTCACCCTCGATGTCTGGGCCTATCACACGCAGCTGCCCCAGGTGATCGCCCTGGCCGATGCGGCGCCGGGCACGACGATCATCCTCGACCATGTCGGCGGCCCCCTTGGCGTCGGCCCCTATGCCGGCCAGCGGGCGGAGGTGTTTCCGGTCTGGAAGCGGGATATCGAGGCGCTGGCGAAGCGGCCGAACGTCATGGTGAAGCTGGGCGGGCTGGCCATGCAGGTCGGCGGCTTCGACTTCCATCAGGCTGCCGAACCGCCCGGCTCCGCCGCGCTGGCCGCGGCCTGGCGCCCCTATATCGAGACCTGCATCGCCGCCTTCGGCCCGACGCGCGGGATGTTCGAGAGCAACTTTCCCGTCGACAAGGGCATGTGCAGCTACGCCGTGCTGTGGAACGCCTTCAAACGGCTGGCGAGCGGCGCCGGCGCGGCCGAGAAGGCGGCGCTGTTCCACGACACTGCCGCGCGGGTCTATCGCCTGGCGGGGCGCTGAGGCTTTTCAGGCCCGCCATCGCCGGGCGGCGATCGGCCGCCCGGCGCATACCAACGGTCAAATCCTTTGACCGTTGGTATTGGCTTTTGCTGGCCCTCAAGCGCCGGGCGAAAACCTCCGGTTTCCTGAAGCGCACGGCGTTGGCCGCGACGGGTGCGCGCTACTGGCCGTGGCGCCCGTTCGGGCGCGCGGCACCAGTCAATGCCTCGTGCCGTGGGATCAGATCCCGCTCACCGGCGGGATCGTCGCCTGGAAGGACGGCCGCGCCGCGATCGCGTCATACCAGGCGGCAAGGGCCGGCCGGTCCTGCCGCCACGCCCAGGCGCGGTGGCGGTATTCGGCGTAGCCCAGCAGGCAGCCCAGCGTGATGCGTGGCGCGTCCGGAGGGCCCGTCAGCGCCCATTGCCCGGCCGCCGCCTGCGCCTCCAGCACATCGGCGGCGCGGTTCAGGCGCGTCGTCTCCAGCGCGATGACGCCGGGGGAGCGTTCCTCCGGCGGGCGGCGCAGCTCCCGGTTCCACACCGCCATGCCGTCCATGGCGCCGAGCACGAGGCCGAGCGGGCCGCGGGAGGCCTCCGGCAGCAGCCGATAGGCGCCGCCGAGCGTGTCGAGGAAGGGCAGGATCAGCGCCGTCTCGGTCAGCGCTGTCCCATCGGCCAGCACCAGCGTCGGGACCCGACCGACGGGATTGTGCGGCAGCAGGATGGCGGCCGGGTCGCGTAGCGTCGTCTCCTGCTCGGCGATGGTGGCGAGCAGCCCGGTCTCCCGCAGAGCCACCCGTACCGCCCGCGCGAAGGGCGAGCCGGACGAATAAAACAGCCGCATCAGGGCTTCCGGGCGGGACGCTTGCGGCGCAGCGCCTCGGGCAACGGCGCGGCGCGCGGCGGGGTCGCGGCTGGGGCGCTGGCTGGGGCGTTGGTTGGGGCGCTGGCTTGGGGCGCGGTGGGAAGCGGGGCGATGCGGATATGCGCGTCCTCGCCCTCCGCCGGGCGCATGGCGGCGGCGGCGAAGCGGGCGGCGGCCCAGGGCGCCACCTCGAACTGCGTCTCGCGATCCAGCACGCGGATGCGGCCGATCTCCTGGCGCGTCACATGGCCGCGGCGGCAGACGAAGGGCAGCACCCAGCGCGGGTCGGCATTGCCCTGGCGCCCGACCGAAAGCCGGAACCAGGCGCCCTGCTGCCCGCCTTCCTGCGGCCGCGGCACGCGCGGCGCGGCAGGTGCGCGTTCGGCCGGGGCGGCGAGTTCTTCGGGCGGCGGCAGCGTTCCGCGCAGCGCCCGCAGCAGCGCCGCGGCAACGGCTTCGGGCGGACTGCCTTCCAGCAGCTCCCGCGCCATGGCCTGTTCGTCCTCGGCCGCTTCCTCCGCCACCTGTTCGCGCGCGGTGGCGAGGATGCGCTGGTTGTCCTGGGCGCGGATGGCCTCGGCCGAAGGGGCCGGCCCCCAACTCGCCTTGACGCGCGCGGCGGCCAGCAGGGCCTCCGCGGCCCGCCTGCGATTATGCGGCACCAGCAGCACGGCGATGCCCTTGCGCCCGGCACGGCCGGTCCGGCCGGAGCGGTGCAGCAGCGTCTCCGCATCGGTCGGCAGATCGGCATGGATGACGAGGCCGAGATCGGGCAGGTCGATGCCGCGCGCGGCCACATCGGTGGCGACGCAGACCCGCGCGCGGCCATCGCGCAGCCCCTGCAGCGCGCGGTTGCGCTCGGCCTGAGAGAGTTCGCCCGACAGCGCCACGGCGGCGAAGCCGCGTTCAGCAAGGCTGCCCTGCAGCCGCGTCACGGTGGCGCGGGTGCGGCAGAAGACCAGCGCCGCCCGGGCCTCAAAGAAGCGCAGCGAATTGACCACGGCGCGCTCGATTTCGTGCGGGGCGAGCATCAGCGCGCGGTAGTCGATATCGCTGTGCTGGCTGCCTTCCTCGCCGGCGGTGATGCGCTGCGCGTCCCGCTGGTAGCGCTGCGCGAGCTGGGCGATGGCGCGCGGCACGGTGGCGGAGAAGAGCAGCGTCCGCCGGCTGGCCGGCGTCGTCTCCAGGATCGCTTCCAGCTCCTCGCGGAAGCCCATGTCGAGCATCTCGTCGGCCTCATCCAGCACGACGACGCGGATTGCTTCCGGGCGCAGATTGCCGCGTTCCAGATGGTCCCGCAGCCGCCCGGGGGTGCCGCAGACGATGTGTGCGCCGCGTTCCAGGGCCCGGCGTTCGGCCACCGGATCGGTGCCACCGACGCAGGTGACCACCCGCCCACCGGAGGGGCCATAGAGCCAGGCGAGCTCGCCCTGCACCTGCAGCGCCAGCTCGCGCGTCGGCGCCACCACCAGCGCGAGCGGCGCGCCGGGTGGGGGCAGGCGCTCGGCCTCCGCCATCAGGTCGGGCGCGAAGGCCAGGCCGAAGGCGACGGTCTTGCCGGAGCCGGTGCGGGCTGAGACCAGCAGGTCACGCCCGCGCGTCTCCGGCCGCAACACGGCGTCCTGCACCGGGGTTGGTTCGGCATAGCCGCGTTCCGCCAGCGCCTTGGCGAGCGGGGCGGGAAGATCTTCGGGGAAGGGCATCTCAGGCCACCAACCTGCTGCGGCGTTGCTGGCGCAACACATCCTCGATCCAGCGGTCGAGTCGCTGCGTTTCGGCTTCGGCCGAGGCGCGGTCGGGATAGGCTTCTGGGAAACGCAGCGAAAGCCAGCGCCAGGCGACCAGCCGCTTATGCGTCTTCTCGGCCCGCTCCAACTCGTCCCGGCTGGCCTGTTCGGGCGCCGGCAGGCGGCCGGCGAGGGGCGGCGCCACGCCGCGGCGCGCGCCGTGCTCGATGGCCCAGCGGGCAAGCCGGGCGACGCCGTTGTCGCGCTGATCGACCGGGCAGAGCGCGTAGGTCCAGCGGGTGAGCAACGGCAGGCCCACCCCATCGATCGCCGAGGCGACAGCCATCGCCTGGGTCAGGTCGGCGAGGCGATAATTCGGATCGTCCGGCCGCAGCACGGCGCGGCGGATGCGGGCCAGCACGCCGAACAGCGAATCGCTGCCGATCTCCTGCGCCACATTGGCGACGATATCGGCATCGGGCTGCACCTGCGGCCGGGCATCCTCCGGCTGTTCGGGTGCGGCGGCGAGATGGGCGCGGATGAAATCCGGGCTGCCCGCGCCGGCCAGCACCGCGACCACGCCTTCCTCATGCCGGCCGTAGCGGCCGGCGCGGCCGCCGATCTGCTTGACCTCCTGCACCGTCAGCGCCCGCCGGCCCTCGCCGTCGAACTTCGCCAGGGTGGTGAAGATCACCCGCCGGATCGGCAGGTTCAGCCCCATCCCGATCGCATCGGTGGCGATCAGGAGATCGGCCTCGCCCTCACGGAAGCGCTGCGCCTCGGCGCGCCGCACCTCGGGGCTCAAGGCGCCGTAGATCACCGCCACCCGCTTGCCGCGCTTGACCAGTTCGGCCCGCATATCCAGCACCTCGCGGCGGGAGAAGGCGACCAGCGCATCGCCGGGGCGAAGATCGCCAAGCCCGACCGGCGCCGCCGCCGCCCGTAGCGGCCCCTTGCGCTCCAGCGTCACTTCATCGATGGGATCGGCACAGAGCGCGGCGATGCGCCGGACCTGGGAGATGCATTCGGGCGCACCGAGCACGAAGACCTGCCGGGCCGGGGCCCCCATGATCGCCGCCGTCCAGGCGGCGCCACGATCGCGATCGCCGAGCATCTGCGCCTCATCGATCAGCGCGACTTCGACGGGCAGGTGGAAGGGACACATCTCGACCGTTGCCGCCAGATGTCGGCTGCCGGGGCTGGGCTGGCGCTCCTCGCCGGTGGCGAGGGAGGTGGCGACGCCGCGCGCCTGCAAGGCTTCGCGGAATTCGTGCGCCAGCAGGCGCAGCGGGGCGAGCGCCACGCCGCTTTCGGCCGCCGCGAGGCGATCGAGCGCGGTGTGGCTCTTGCCCGAATTGGTCGGGCCGGTGATCAGGGTGATGCGGCGGTTGAGCGCGCGGGCGGTGCGGAAATGCCCGGCATAGCGATCAAGCGCCGCGACCCGCGCGATCGCCGCATTGCCGGCGCGGCTGCCATGGATCGCCGGGGTGGCGGGCCCCTGCTTGGCCAGCCGGTCGGCCTCTCGCCAATCGGCGACCTGCGCCGCCAAGGGGGCCAGCTCGGCGGGATCGAACTCCCATTTTTCCCGCCCGCCCTTCTGCGGAATGCGGCGGGCGATCGGCACCAACCCGGCGCCGATCCAGCGCTGCGCCTCGCGTTCGGCGCAGCGCAGCAGGCCGGGCACGGCGCGGAACTCGACCAGTGATTTTTCCCAGGCGCGCAGCCGGGCAACTTCCTCGCGGCGCTTCTCGCGCGCCGCGCTGGCGGCGTCGCGCGCCTCGCGCCGGCGCCGGGCCTCGATGCCGCCGATGCTCACCTGCAATGACGCGGCTGTCTCGGGCCCAAGGCCGAAGGCCGCGGCCACTTCGGCGATCAGCGCCATGTGGCGCTCGGCCGCCAGCGCGTCGCGCCCGGCCTCGTGCCACTCGGCGGCGAGCGATTCCAGCACCGGCTCGGGCGCCGGGCCGAGGCC
>CAITYE010000344.1 GCA_903896535.1 uncultured Paracraurococcus sp. | reverse complement strand
GAGTTCCTCCGCCCCGACGCCGAAGCGCTGGGCGAGCATGAAGGCATTGGTCGCGGTCGGCATGGCCGCCAGCATGACCCCCGCCTGCACCCAGAACCATTCAAGCCCGGCGACCTTGTCGAGGATGACCCAAACCAGCAGCGGATAGACCGCGAGCTTGGCGGTGGCGCCCAGCCCGGCCGCCAGCACCAGCCGCTTATCGAGCGTGAGCCGGCCCAGCGTGCCGCCCAGGGCAAAGAGGGCGGTGGGTCCGGCGGCGTTGCCGAGAAAGCCAAGGAAGCGTTCCAGCGGCAAGGGGATCGGCACCTGCAGCGCCCCCAGCGCGGCGCCGATCGAGATTGAGAGCAGCACCGGGTTGCGCGCCAGGGCGAGCGCGACGCGCCCAAGCACCCCCCGCTCCCCGATCGGCGCCATCAGGACCGAGCCCAGGGCGATGACGATCGCCACTTCGGACATGATCGACATGGCGACCGGGCCGGCACTGCGGTCCCCCAGCAGCGGCAGCAGCAGGGGCGGGCCGAGATAGCCGACATTGCCCATCGCCGCCCCCGACCCGAAGGCCGCCGCCTGGGCGCGTCGACGGCCGCCGAACAGCATGGCGCCGGCCATGCTGCCGAAGAAGACGATCAGGCAGGCCGCCAGATAGCCGCCGAAGAAACGCGGCTGGAAGCTTTCGGCCAGCGGCTGGGCGGCCATCAACTTGATCAGCATGGCCGGCAAGGCGATGTTGAAGGCGAAGACGCCGACCGCATCCGGCACCGTCGGCGCGATGGCGCCGCGCCGGACAGCGAGGAAGCCAATCCCGATCACCGCGAAGATCGGCAGGCAGAGCGCGAGGAAGCCGAGCACGTGCCCAGCATAGCCGCCGCCCGCCCTTGCCGCGACCCGGCCGGCCGGCGCAGCTTGCGCGCCAGCGAATGGGGGGAAGATGATGGAATTCGGGATCGCGCTGCCGACGGATGCGGAAAGCTGGCGGCTGGCAGAACGCGCCGAGGCGCTCGGCTTTCGCACCGCCTGGTTCTACGACACCCAGATGCTGAGCGCCGATTGCTTCGTGGCGATGGGCGCGGCGGCGATGAAGACCAGCCGCATCCGCCTGGGCACCGGGGTGCTGATTCCGTCCAACCGCATCGCCGCCGTCACCGCCAATGCCTTCGCCACGCTGAACAAGCTGGCGCCCGGGCGGGTCGATATGGGGCTCGGCACCGGCTTCACCGGCCGGCGCGCCATGGGCCTTGGTGCCATGAAGCTGGCGGCCTTTGAGGAATACATCCGCGTCATGCTCGGCCTGCTGGCCGGGGAGACGGTGGAGACCGAGCTGGAAGGCCAGCGCCGCAAGATCCGGCTGCTGAACCCCGAACTCGGGCTGATCGACATCAAGACGCCGATGCGCCTGCATCTGGGCGCCGCCGGGCCGCGGGCGCGGGCGCTGACCGCGCGGCTCGGCGCGGGCTGGATCAACTTCTTCTCGGACGTGCCGGGCGCGGTCGCCATGCTGGCCGAGATGCGCGCTGCCTGGCAGGCGGCCGGCCGGTCAGAGGGGATGGAGGCGACCGCCTTCGTGCTGGGCTGCGTCCTGGCCGACGGTGAGCCCTATGACAGCCCGCGCGCCATGGCGCAGGCCGGGCCGCGCGCCGCCGTGCTGCTGCACCGCGCCGCCGATGAGGCGCTCTCTGGCCTGCCCAACATCACCCCGGTGCCCGAGGCCTGCCGTGCCGCGGTGGAAAGCTATGTCGCGCTGGCCCGGGGCTTTCAGCCGAAGGATGCGCCCTGGCTGGAAAACCATCGCGGCCATCTGATGTTCGTCAAGCCCGAGGAGCGCCCCTTCGTCACCGGCGAGCTGATCCGCATCAGCAGCTTCACCGCTGGCGAGGCCGAGCTGAAGCGCCGCATCGGCGATCTGCGCGATGCCGGCTACACCGAGTTCACCGTGCAGCTGGTCCCCGGGCAGGAACAGGCGATCGAGGATTGGGGCCGCATCCGGCAGGCCTTCCTCTGACCGTCGCGGTTGCAGCGGGCGGCGCTGCGCCGCATCATCGGCGGCCTGATATCCCGGGAGCCTGAGCCGATGCTGACCCGCCGCCTTCTCGCCGGCACCGCCCTGGCGCTGCCCGCCCTTCGCCTGGCCCGCGCCCAGCAGAGCCTGGAATGGGTGGCCGGCTCCCTCGGTGGCGGCTGGTACACCATGGCCGCCGGGCTTTCCGCGCTGATCAAGGATGAGAACCCGGATATCCAGATCCGGGTGACGCCGGGCGGCGGGCTGGCCAATGCCACCCGCGTCAACCGTAACCAGTCGCCCATGGGCTGGGGGATCGATGCCTTCGCCGCCTCGGCCCGCCGTGGCGAGGACCCCTACAAGGAGGCGCATACCGCGCTGCGCTGCCTCGGTTCCGGGTATTCGCCGACCGAGCACCACTTTCTGCGTGCGCCGACCACGCCGGATGCCGATATGCGCGCCATCCTGACCAAGCCCGGGGTGAAGGTGGGGGTGCCGCAGCGCTCCTCGACCGATGAGATGACGCTGCAGCGCATCCTGAAATACCTGGGCACCAGCCCGGAGAAAATCCGCGCCGATGGCGGCACCTATCTGAACGGCAGCTATGCCGATATCGCCGCGGCCTATACCGATGGCCAGGTGGACTACCTTTATGCCGCGCTGGCCAAGCCGGCGGCGATCTTCACGGAAATCGCCCAAGGCCGGCGCAGCGGTGCGCTGGTCGCCTTCCCGGCGGATATCCGCAAGCATCTGATCGACCAATACGCCTATGCCGAGGGCGAACTGCCGGCCGGGACCTACCCCACGCTGCAATCCGGGCCGGTACCGGTGACGCTGATGGACAGCGTGATCCTGGTGCATGAAAGCGTGCCTGACGACATCGCCTACAAGATCACCAAGACCCTGATCCGCAATCGCGGCCAGCGGCTGGTCGCGATCCACGCCAGCATGGGCGCCTGGGACCCGGCGACCTCGGTGAAGTACCAGGGCCTGCCGTTGCATCCCGGTGCCATCAAAGCCTTCCGCGAGGCCGGCATAGCGGTCGGCTAAGGCCTTGCGCGACCTCGCCGGGCCGCTGCGGGGCGCCATCCTGGTCTGGCTGGCGGGTGCGGCTGCCCTGCATCTCTACTTCGCCGGCTTCGGCTTCCCCGAGCCGATCACCATGCGGTCGCTGCACCTGCTGGTCTTCGTGCCGCCGCTATTCCTGCTGTATCCGGCGCGGGCCGGTGCGCCGCGACATCGGCCGAGCCTGCCCGACTGGCTTTGGGCGCTCGCCGCCGCGGCACCGCATCTCTGGGTCTTCCTGAACGCCAATGCGGTCAGCGACCGGATGGAATATGTCGACGACTTTCCCACGATGATGCAGGTGCTGGCGGTGCTGGCCATCGTCACGCTGCTGGAGGCGACGCGGCGGGCGGTGGAGGTCGGGCTGGCCTGGATGATCCTGATCGGCCTGGCCTACATGCAATGGGGCTATCTGCTGCCGGGCGTGCTGAACAGCCGGCCCTTTCTGCCGGCTGAGATCCTGGAGGCGGCCTGGCTGGTCCCCACGGCGGGCGGCGTCTACGGCCCGCTCACCGGCATCGTTGCCACCACCATCGCGGTCTTCATCGTCTTCGGCAGCTTCATGCAGGGCAGCGGCACGGGGCGGCTGTTTGCCAATCTCGGCGCGGCCCTGGCGGGGCGGTTTTCCGGCGGGCCGGCCAAGGTCGCGGTCATCACCTCCGGCCTGTTCGGAACGATGAGCGGCTCCTCGGTCGCCAATGTCATCACCACCGGCGCCATGACCATCCCGCTGATGACGCGCATCGGCTATCGCCCGGCGATGGCGGGCGGGATCGAGAGCGCGGCGAGCGTCGGCGGCGCGCTGATGCCGCCGGTGATGGGCGCGGCCGCCTTCGTCATGGCCGAGATCACCAATATCCCTTACAGCCAGATCGTCGTCGCCGCGGCGATCGGCGCGGTGCTGTATTACTTCGCCATCCTGGTCGCCGTGCATGTTGAGGCGAAGAAGGCCGGCATGGCGCCGATGGCTGCGGCCGAGATCCCCGCCTGGCGAGAGGTGGCGCGCGACGCCCATCTGCTGATCCCGGTCGGCGTGCTGGTCTGGCTGATGATGGAACGCTGGTCGGGCAATTATGCGGCCTTCGTCGCCACCCTTTCGATGGTGGCGGTCGCCGCGCTGTTCGCCCGGACCCGCATGGGCTGGCGCGCCATCCTCGACAGCTTCGCCAATGCCGGGCTGACCATGGCCCCGCTCGCGGTCTCGATCGCCGGGGCGGGGATTGTCGTCTCGGCCCTGACCGCGACCGGGATGGTCGTCGCCATCGGCGGCATCATCAAGGAACTGGCGGGCGGCAGCTTCCCGCTGCTGCTGGTGCTGCTGGCGATCACCGTACTGGCGCTGGGCATGGGGCTGCCGACCACGCCGTCCTACATCATCGCCGCGGCGATCGGCGTGCCGCAGATCATCGAACTCGGCACCCGCGCGCTCGGCCTCTCGCAGGCCGAGCTGCTGCTGCCGGCGCATCTTTTCATCTTCTATTTCGCGGTGCTGGCCGATGCCTCGCCGCCGGTTGCCGCCGCCGCCTTCGCCGCCGCGGCGATCGCCAAGGCGAGCCCGCTGCTCACCTCGGTGCATGCAACGCGGCTTGGCATCGCCGGCTTCACGGTGGGCTTCGCCTTTCTCTACGACCCGGGGATCATGCTGCGCGGGTCCTGGGGCGATGTCGCCTTGGCCACCGGCATCCAGGTGGCGGCGCTCACGGCGATCTGCGCCGGCTATGGCGGCTATCTGCGCGCGCCGCTCGGCTGGGCGCTGCGGGGGCTGTTGCTGGCGGCCGGGCTGGTCGCCGCCTTCCTGCACGACCTGCCGGATCCTGCCCGCCTCGGCCTCGCCGCCGGGGCGTTGGCGCTGACCGCCCTGCTCTCACCCATGCTGGCCCGCCGGGCCTGATACGGAGACCCGCCATGCGCCATCTTGTCGTCCTGGCCCTTGCGCTGCTGCTGGGCATTCCCGAGGCCACCGCCCAACAGGGCGCCACGGCCGGGCCGACCCTGGCTGCGGTGCGCGCACGCGGGGTGCTGTCCTGCGGCATCTCGACAGGCGATCCCG
>CAITYE010000343.1 GCA_903896535.1 uncultured Paracraurococcus sp. | reverse complement strand
TACCAGCGGTCAATTCCGTTGACTGCTGGTCGTAGTTTTTCCTGGCGCTTAAGCGCCAGAGCAGCCTCCGGTTTGATGGATCACGCGGTGATCCGTCAGACCGGGGATAAGCCGCTCTAGGAGCAATTTTTTCTAGAGCAAGAGACCCGTTCAGACGATTCGGTCTGAACGGATATTGCTCTAGGTGAAAACCTTCGTTTTCCTTGGGCGCTTGGCACGAGTCACAGCCTCGTACCGTTTGTATCAGAAGGGCGCGTCGCCGCAGATCGTCACCCGGTGCATGACGCGCGTCTCGGCCGGATAGTCGTTGATCGCGAAATGCATCGTGCAACGATTATCCCAGAAGGCGAGGGCTCCCGACTGCCAGCGGAAGCGACAAGTGAATTCTGGCCTGGTCGCATGCTGCATGAGGAAGTCGAGCAGCGGTTTGCTCTCGGCCTGGGTCATGTCCTCGAAATAATGCAGATGCCCGCCGACGAAGAGCGCCTTGCGTCCGGTTTCCGGATGGGTCCGCACCACAGGGTGCACGGAAACAGTCTGGGTCTGGCCGGGATCGACCACCTTCATGGAGGTCTTGCCCTTGTAGAACTCCTTGCGGGTCTTGCCGTCATGGTCGCTGAAGTTATCGCCGCGATAGACGCCCTGCAGCCCGTCGAGCATCCGACGCATGCCGGGCGAGAGGCTTTCATAGGCAAGATAAAGATTGGTCCAAAGCGTATCGCCGCCGGCGGAGGGAATCTCGACGCCGAACAGCATGGTCCCCATGGCCGGCTTGGCGGTGAACGCTTGATCGGAATGCCAGGATCCGCCGAAATTTTTCTTGTCGGCTGGCGTCTTTCTGATCTCCAGGACCTCCGGAAACTCGTCCATCCCGGCCATGTAGGGGTGCAGGTGGATCTCCCCCCAGCGTCGCGCGAATGCAAGTTGCGTGGCCGGGGTCAGCTTCTGGCCACGGAAGAAGATCACCTGATTCTCGAGTAACGCCTGACGGATTTCCCCAAGCACCGCGTCGGGGAGGGGTTGAGAAAGGTCGGGTCCCTCAATTTCGGCCCCTAGCGATCCGGCGATCCGGTTCACTTCGATATGGCGGTAGGGCCGGTTGACGATCTCCAGCATGGACGCCTCCCCTATTTCGATTAGTCTGCGCCTCTCGACCGATCGGGGACAAGTCTTCCGTCGATCCGCTAGGCTGCCGGCGGGACGTCAGGGGGAGGGCAGGATGCGTGGCTGGCGGATGGCGCTGCTGACGTTGCTGCTTGCGGGGTGGTCCGCGCCTGGCCTGGCATGGCCTGACCGGCCTCTGCGCCTGATCGTCGGTGCGGCCGCGGGGGGCTCGAATGATCTCGTCGCGCGGCTGATCGCCGAGGCGGTCTCGTCCCGCCTGCCGTTTCCCATCGTCGTGGAAAACCGCTCCGGTGCGGCAGGGATGATTGGGGTCGAGTCGGTAGCGCGAGCGGCGCCGGATGGCCATACGGCTTTGCTGATCAATACCGCGCATGCCGGGCTGCGGGTCTTTGTCCCCAATCCGGCGATCGATCCGCATGACAGCCTCGCGGCGGTCACGGTGATCGCCGAAAGCCCGATGGTGATGCTGGTCGCCAATGATTTCCCGGCAACTGACCTCAAGGGCTTCATCGCCTCGGCCCGGGCCAATCCAGGGAAATGGGATTACGGTAGCACCGGCGGCGGGGGCACGCTGGGGATGGGGGCGTTACTGTTCCTGCGCGCCGCAGATCTGCGCTTGAACGAGATTCCCTATCGTGGCGGCGGACCGGCGCAACTCGATCTCGCGGCGGGCCGTATTGCCATGTTGTTCGATGTGGGCGTCAGCAGTTTCCAAACTGCACGCTCTGGTCTGGCGCGCGCCTTCGCTGTGACTTCGGCCCGGCGCAGCCCTGCCGCGCCCGAGGTGCCAACCCTGCGGGAGGCCGGGTTGGATGCGGAAATGACAGTCTGGCAGGCGGTGATGATGCCGGCTGGGACAGCCCTGCCGCTGCGCGAGGCGCTGCGCGACCAGATTGCGGCAGCGCTGAGAACGCCGGCGCTGCAGGCGCGCTTCGCGGAGCTTGGTGCCGATCGGGTGCTCGGTCTCGGGGTGCCGGAGAGCGAACGCTACATCGCCGCTGAAGTTGCGAAGTGGGAGGCCATCCTGCGCGACGGGCGCTGAGGCGGCTTGCGCGACACGACCGCCTGGGCTGGCATGCAACCCAGGAGGGTACCATGGCATTCCAGTTCGAAGGCCCGTTCCCCGGGGCGGCGTTCGGGGCACGCGTTCGCTGGGCCGATGCGGCGGATGCCGCGGCTCTGGTCGCTGCGGCGGAGGCGGCGCCGGCTGTCCTGCCGGGGATGCTGGCGCGCGCTGGCGGGGTCTTGTTGCTGCCTGGGATGGACGCCATGGCCGATGATCCCGGCCTGCTCGTCCGCCTCAGCCATGTTTTCGGCGCGGAGGTTGAGGATTATCGACAGACGCTGGTCGCCCAGAATCTCGTGCATCCAACCCAGCCAGAGATCTTCGTGGTCTCCAACACGCCCCCGTTTGGCCGCCAGCCACCGGCTAAGCCGGAGCCGGCCCTGACCCCGGATGGCGGCTTTCCGGTGCAGTACCCGCAGCGTCGCGGCTGGCATACCGACCAGAGCTATCGTCGGCCGCCACCCGATATCTCGCTCTTCCTCGCCGTGCTGCCGGTGCGGCGCGATCAGGGGCAGACCCTCTTTGCTGATGGCGCCGCCGCCTATGACGCATTGCCGCCGGCGCTGCAGGCCCAGGTCGATGCGCTGGAGGGGCTGCATGTCGGCTCCAGCGCTGGGCGGCGGCGGGAGCACGTGGCCGCAGGCAAGCCGCCGCGCCCCCTTGCCGCGCATGAACGGCCGCAACGCCAGCCGGTTGCGCGACAGCATCCGGTCACCGGGCGGCGCGCGCTCTATCTGTGCGAATACGGGCAGATGGATTGGCTGGAAGGGCCCCTCGTTGGAATGGAGCCCGGCCCGGATGGCGCCGGGGCGGCGCTGCTGGATCGGCTGATGGCGCATTTAACCCAGCCGCGCTTCGTCTACGTCCATGAATGGAGCAAGGGCGACCTGGTAATCTGGGACAATCGCTGCACGGTCCACGCCGCCACCTGGTTCGACGCCGAGCGGGAGCCGAGGGTCATGTGGCGTACGACGGTCAGCGGCAATCCAGGCCCGCGCTATGCCGATGAGCGGCCGAGCTGGATTCCGGCCTGACCGGCGGCCGTGCTATCCCCGCCCCCGAGACGGGGAGAATGGACATGGACGGCGATACTTTCGGCCGCTTCGGCAGCGGACAGGCGGTTCGGCGGATTGAGGACGGGCCACTGCTGCGCGGTGCCGGGCGCTATACCGACGACCTGACACTGCCGGGGCAGACCTACCTCTATTTCCTCCGCTCCCCGTACGCGCATGCCGATATCCGCGGCATTGGTACTGCGGCGGCCGGTGCCATGCCCGGCGTGCTGGCGATCCTCACCGGAGCCGATCTCGCCGCTGCCGAGCTTGGTCGGCTTGGTGTCGCGCTGCCCTTCAAGCGGCCTGATGGCTCGCCGCTGGCCGCACCACCGCGCCCGGTGCTGGCGCTCGATCGGGTCCGCTTCGTCGGTGAGGCAGTGGCGGCGGTGATCGCCGAGAGCCCCGCTCAGGCACGGGATGCCGCCGAGGCGATCCTGGTCGAATATGCCGAGCTGCCGGTGGTCGCCGGCCTCGCCGCCGCCACGGCACCCGGCGCGCCGGTGCTGTGGGAAGCGGCGTCCGGCAATATCGTCGCGGAGACGCGCTACGGCGACCAGGCGGCGTGCGATGCGGCTTTCAGGGCGGCCGCGCATGTTGTCGAGCTCGATCTGATCAACCAACGCCTGGCGCCGGTGTCGCTGGAGCCGCGCGTGGTCAACGCCGCCTACGATATGGCGAGCGATCGCATCACCGTGACGCTGAGTTCGCAGATGCCGTCCGGGGTGCGCGACCAGATGGCCAAGGAAGTGTTGGGCATCGATCCGGCCCGTATCCGCGTGCTGGTCGGCGATGTCGGCGGCGGCTTCGGGATGAAGACCGGGATTTATGCCGAGGACGCGGTCGTCGCCTATGCGGCCCGGCGGGTCGGCCGGCCAGTGAAATGGGCGGCGAGCCGGATGGAGGATTTCCTCTCCGCCACGCATGGCCGCGATACCGAAAGCCGGGTGGCGATGGCGCTTGATGCCCGCGGCCGGGTTACCGGGCTGCGGGTAAAGACGCTGGCCAATGTTGGCGCCTATACGCGCGCGGCCGGTGTGGCGATTCAGCTGTTGATCGGCCCCTGGGTCTCGACCAGCGTCTACGACATCACGACCATCGATTTCACTTTCACCGCGGTGCTGACGAATACCGCGCCCACCGGCCCCTATCGCGGCGCCGGGCGGCCCGAGGCGATCTACATCATCGAGCGGCTGATGGAGGCGGCGGCGCGCCGCATGGGTCTGGACGGGGCTGAGTTGCGCCGGCGCAATCTGATCGATCCGGCGAAGATGCCCTACACCAATGCCATGGGTCAGACCTACGATACCGGTCGCTTCGGGCAGGTCCTGCAGGCGGCGGAACAGGCGGCGGACTGGGCCGGCTTTCCGGCGCGCGAGGCGACTTCCCGCAAGGCCGGCCTGCTGCGCGGGCGTGGCATCGCCAGCTTTCTCGAATGGACCGGCGGCAATGTGTTCGAGGAGCGGGTGACGGTCGCCGTGAAGCGCGAGGGCGAGATCGAGATCTACGCCACCACCCAGGCGATGGGGCAAGGCATCGCCACCACCTATGCGCAGCTCGCGGTCGATGTCTTCGGCGTGCCGATCGAACGCATCCGCGTCGTGCTGGGCGATTCCGACCGTGGGAGCGGCTTCGGTTCGGCCGGCTCGCGCTCGCTCTTTACCGCGGGTTCCGCCGTGCGCGTCGCCTCGACCAAGGCTGTCGATCTGGCCAAGGACCTCGCAGCGGAGGCGTTGGAGGCGGCGGTCGGCGACCTCGAATACACCGCTGGCACGCTACGGGTGGCGGGCACGGACCGCGGCATCGGTCTCTTCGACCTCGCCGCCCGTCAACCGGATGGGCGCATCTTCATCGACAACGCCTTCGCCGTCTCCGGCCCCACCTGGCCGAACGGGACGCATATCTGCGAGGTGGAGATCGACCCGGAGACCGGCGCCATCGCGCTATGCAGCTACACCTCGGTCAATGATGCTGGGCGGGTGGTGAACCCGCTGATCGTGGAGGGGCAGATCGCCGGTGGCGCCGCACAGGGGCTGGGGCAGGCGCTGTACGAGGAGGTCGTCTACGACGCGGCCGGGCAGCCGCTGTCGGCCAGCTTCATGGATTACTGCCTGCCGCGCGCCGATATGATCGCCGGCTATACGACCGTGCTCGACCAATCCATCCCCTGCACGAATAACCCGCTGGGCGTGAAGGGCGTGGGCGAGCTCGGCACCATCGGGGCGACGCCGGCCTTGGTGAATGCCGTTGCCGATGCACTGGCCCGGGCCGGCCGGGGGGCGGCGGCGGATGCCCTGCAGATGCCACTGACCCCGCCGCGCGTCTGGGCCGCGCTCCACGCGTCCTGAGGCCAGCGGCGCGAGGCTTTGATTCGTGCCGAGCGCCCGAACGGGCGCCGCGGCCAATGCCGCGCGCCTCAGGAAACCGGAGGTTTCCGCCCGGCGATTGAGGGCCAGAAAAAACAAGACCAGCGATCAAAGGATTGGACTGCTGGTCGCGGCCTCTCCGGCCCCTCCCTCATCGGGCGGCACCCACCGCTTGTCTTGGCGTCGCGGCGGTCGCCGCGGCGCCCGGTCGGACCCACGGCACGAGGCGAGGCCCCGTGCCGCTGATGGGCGGTGAGCGGTGCGGCCGGCTCAGCCGGCCTCGCCAATGGCCCGCCGGATGATGCCTTCGGTCAGCACCTGCGGCAGCAACTGCGGGCTACCGCCACCGGCGGGATAGAGCAGATAAAGCGGCACGCCCTCTCGCCCATTCTCGCGCAGCAACGCGCCGATGGCCGGATCGCCCTGCGTCCAATCCCCCGTCAGGGTGGCGACGCCATGCCGCGCGAAGGCCGCCTGCACCGCCGCGGTCCGCAGGACCAGCCGCTCATTCAGCTTGCAGGTGATGCACCAGGCGGCGGTGAGATTGACAAAAACCGGCTTCCCCGCGGCCTGCAACGCCGCCACCCGCTCGGCCGACCATGCTGCGGCGACGGTGGGCGCCATCGTGACCGGCGGCGGGGAGCGGGCCAGGATGGGCAGCAGGGCCAGGGCGGCGACCAGCGCTGCCCCGGCCAGCCAGCGGCCCGCGCCCACCCCTGCTTCGCCCAGCCGCGCCGCCCAGGCGGCGAAGCCGATCAGCACTCCGCCGATGAGCAGCAGGCCGAGCCCATCCGGCCCGCTCTGCTGCGCGAGCACCCAGGCGAGCCAGGCGGCGGCGGCATACATCGGAAAGGCCAGCGCCTGGCGCAGCCATTCCATCCAGGCGCCCGGTCGCGGCAGGCGCCGTGCGACCCCCGGAAATACCCCTAGCAGGCCATAGGGCAGGGCGAGGCCGAGCCCGAGAGCCGCGAAAATTGCCAGGGTCGCGGCCGGCGGCAGGCTGAAGGCGGCGCCGATCGCGGCGGCCATGAAGGGCGCGGTGCAGGGCGTGGCCACCAGCACAGCAAGCGCCCCGGTGGCGAAGCTGCCGAGCGCCCCGCCGCGCGCCGCCAGATCGCCGCCGATGCCGAGCGCCGCGCCGAGGCGAAAGACACCGGAGAGGTTCAGCGCAACCCCCAGCATCAGCCAGCAGAGCGCCGCGACGAAGCTCGGGGCGGTCAACTGAAAGCCCCAGCCGACGGCCTGCCCGGCGCCGCGCATCGCCAGGATCGCCCCGGCAAGCGCCAGCATGCTGGTCAGCACCCCGAGGGTATAGGCGGCCGCTTCCGCGCGCACCGCCGCGGCGCCGGCGCCGCCGAGCCGGGCCATCGCCATCGCCTTCATCGCCAGCACCGGAAAGACGCAGGGCATCAGGTTCAGCAGCAGGCCGCCGAGCAGCGCCGATAGCAGCAACAGCGGCAACGGCGCCTCGGGGGTGCCCCCCGCCAAGGCGCTGACTGGGGCTGCGATCGTATAAGCCGCGCGGGCTCCGCCTTGGTCCGTCAGGACCAGGACACCCTCCAGCCGGGATGCGGTCGCGGCATCGGCGGGACGGGCCAGATCGAGCGTCAGGCGCTTCGGCGCCAGATGCAGCGGCTGCAGCGCGGCGTTATCGATCAAGCCCTGCTCGGTCGGAAAGAAAAAAGCCTGTTGCAGCGTGCCTGTGGCGGGCATCTCGCCGGCGAGGACAAGCCGACCCTTACCGGGGCCGAGGCTCGCCTCGGCAGACCAGCCCGCTGGCTGCGGCAGGGCGGCGCGGGCCCGGGCGAAGCGGGCGGCCTGAGCCTGATCGAGCGCGCCGCTCGGGGTGACGGGGAGGTCTAGGCGGAAGCGGCCCTCCTCTGGCACGCAGATCTCGGCGCACACCAACCACGTCGCGTCCGCCTCAAGCCGCAGCCGATCGCCCGGCGCCAAGCTCGCGGGCGGCGTGATGAACAGCGGCAACAGCACCTCTCCCGTAAAGCCAAAGCTGACCAGCGGGCCTTGCGGCAGTCGCTGCGGTGCCGGCCAGTCGAAGCCGGTGGCGTTGGCCCCCGGCGGCAGCGTGAAGGTGATCTCGGCCGGGGCACCGGCATCGCCGGGGTTGCGCCAATAGGTATGCCAGCCGGGGGCGAGCCGCAGCAGCAGCCCCGCCGCGATGCGCTCGCCGGGGCGGATCTCGGCCAGTTCGGTGATCAGGGAGACGGTCGCGCGCGGCGAACGCACGGCCTCGCTCTCCGCCGCCCGGGCAGGTGAGGCGGCGAGCAGGGCGAGCAGCAGGGCGAGCACGCGGAGCACGGCCGCATACAAGGCCGGGGGATCGCCGCGACGCAAGGGCGCGCTCATTCCGGGTTGCTGCTGCCCCGCCCGCCGATGAGGGCGACCGGGTCGCTGGCGGCGAGGCAGCGGAGCGCGGCAAGGCGGGCGAAGCGGCGCAGCAGCGCCTGCCGGCGGGCCGGTGCCAGGGGATGAACGGGAGCCTCGCGCCGGCGCGCGGTTTCCTCGGCGTCGCACACCAGCAGGCCGACATCAGGTGGCAACAGGGGCTCGGGGAAATCGGGGTCGACGGCGAAAAAGAACTGGTCGCAATACTCCCGGTAGGCAGGCCACTTCAGGTCGGCGATGAAATCCTGGGCGCAGGATTTCACTTCGATGATCACGAAGGCCCCCTTCGGCGTCAGGGCGCAGAGATCGGCGCGTCGGCCATTGGGCAGCGGCAGCTCGGTGACCGGCGCCCAGTCGCTGGCGATGGCAAAGCGGGTGGCGGCCCGCCGCAGCGCGTTCGTCATGGCGGGGCGATTCAGCGCCATGCCGCTGAACCCGTCTGTCCCTTGCCGCGGCGCCGATCCTTGGGGTTGGTCAAAGAGGTGCTGGACGCTGCCGGTGCCGGATGCCAAGACCGCGGCATGCTGATCGCCGATCGCAACCACCTGACCCGTATCAAACGCCCTTGGGTCACCATTGGGTTGATCGCGCTTTGCAGTCTGCTGTTCCTGGCAGAGGTGGGCGCGAGCGATCTGCCGGCCTGGCTGGTCTTCCGTGCGGGCGATCTGTGGGAGAAGTCCGGCTCGGTCGCCACCTGGATCGGTCTGTTGGGGCACGCCCTGACGCATGCTGATTTCATGCATCTCTTTGGCAATATGCTCGTGCTCTGGATTTTTGGCGATAATGTCGAGGATGCGCTGGGCCATCTGCGCTTCCTGCTCCTGCTGATCTTCGCCGCCATGGCCGGCGCGGTGGCCATGGCGCTGACCGCGCCGGCGGATACCCTGCTGGTTGGTGCCTCCGGCGGCATTTCCGGCGTAATGGCCGCCTATCTCCTGCTTTACCCGCATGCCCGGGTCCTGATGCTCGCATGGAAAGGCGTGCCGATGCAGGTCCCGGCGGGCTGGTTTGTCGCCCTTTGGTTCACGGTCAACCTCCTGCGCGCTCTGCTGGATGCTGTCGGGCCTGCGGCGGAGCGCGACAACGTCGCCTGGATCGCCCATGTGGTGGGCTTCCTGGCCGGTCTGGTGTTTACCATCGGCGCCCGGCCACAGGGGGTGGCGCTGTTCCAGCGCGAACGAATCGCCGCCGGGTCCGCCGGCAGTTGGCTCTGGACCCGGACCTGGAACCTGGGTCCGGACGAGAATGGCAAGATCGATCACCGGACGCTGGCCAAGGCGGGGCTTTTCGTCCTGCTGGCCGGGGCCGGCATGCTGCTGACGGGATGAGGCCCGCCCGTCCTTCAGAGATGCCAGCGGTCCAATCCTTTGACCGCTGATATTGTTTTTTCTGGCCCTTAATCGCCGGGCGGAAACCTGCGGTTTCCTGCGCTGCGCGGCGTTGGCTGCGACGGCTGCGCGGCACTGGGCGCGGCGCCCGTTCGGGCGCTCGGCACGGGTCAAAGCCTCGTGCCGTTGGTATTGTTCCTTGCTCTCAGCCCTCAATGATCCTGCCATCCTCCATGTGCAGCAGCCGGCCGCACCGCGCGGCCAGCGCTGGATCATGGGTGATCAACACCAGGGTGCTGCCGCGTCGCGCCTGCAGGTCGAACAGCAGGTCCATCACCCTCGCCCCGGTCGCGCGGTCCAGATTTCCGGTCGGCTCATCGGCCAGTAGCAGGGCGGGCTCGGCGACGGTGGCGCGGGCCAGCGCCACGCGCTGCTGTTCGCCACCCGATAGCTGGCTGGGATAATGGCCGCCGCGATGGCCGAGCCCGACAGCGGCGAGCGCCGCCGCCGCCCGTTCGAAGGCATCGGCCCGTCCGGCGAATTCCAGCGGCACCGCCACATTCTCGAGCGCGGTCATGGTCGGCACCAGATGGAAGGCCTGGAAGACGATGCCAAGGTGGTCTCTCCGGAAGCGTGCCAGCCCGTCTTCGTCGAGCGCGCCGAGATCCTGCCCAGCAATCTGCACCGTGCCGGCACTGGCGCGCTCCAGCCCCGCGAGCAGCATGAGCAGCGAGGTCTTGCCCGAACCGGAGGGGCCGATCAGGCCGACCGTCTCCCCCGCGCCAATCGCAAGATCGACGCCGCGCAGGATGTTGACCGGGCCCGCCGCGCCGGCCACGGTGAAGCTCAGCTCGCGGGCCAGGATCAGGGGCTCGGTTCGCGCCTGCGACGGGTGGGGAAGGGACTCCATGACCGCAGCATATGGGCGCCGGGCAGCGCTCGGTACAGCCCTGATGGGGTTCAGACCGGCGCGGGCGGAGCGGCAGCCGATCAAGCTTCTGGCGCTCGGCGATAGCCTGACCGCAGGCTACGGTCTGCCATCCGGCGAAGGCTTCGTTCCGCAATTGCAGATGGCACTGCGTGCGCGTGGGCGGCAGGTGGTGGTCCAGGACGCGGGAGTCTCGGGCGATACTAGTGCGGGCGGGCTCTCCCGGCTCGACTGGGCGCTGGCCGAGGCACCGGATGCGGCGATGGTCGAACTGGGCGGCAATGACGGTCTGCGAGGCCTTCCGCCGGCTGCCACACGGGCCAACCTCGCGGCGATTCTCGACCGGCTCGCCAGCAAGGGCCTGCCGGTCCTGTTGGCCGGCATGCTGGCGCCGCCCAATCTTGGTGCCGAGTATGGGCGGGAATTCGCGGCGGTGTTCCGCGATCTCGCCGAAGCGAGGCCAGCGGTCGTTTTCTACCCGTTTTTCCTCGAAGGTGTGGTGAGCGAGCCCGGGCTGAACCAACCGGATGGCATCCACCCCACTGCCGCAGGTGTGGGCGTGATTGTCGCGCGGCTGCTGCCGGCGCTGGAGACGCTGCTGGCCCGACTGCCCTGAGGGGGTGGGTTAAGGGGATGGGCTGAGGGGGGGCGGGAGTTTCCGCCCGGGTCGGTCTTGCGGTACGTTGCGGCCGTTCGGTCCGGGAGGTTCTCGGTGCTCCGCCTCTTTGTTGCTTTGGCCTTGCCGGCCGCGATCAAGACCGACCTTGCGCTGCTGGCTGGCGGTATTCCCGGGGCGCGCTGGCTGCCGCCCGAGAACTACCATCTGACGCTGCGCTTCATCGGCGAAGTCGAACCCTGGCAGGCCGAGGAGATCGACCACGCCTTGGCGATGATCCGCGCCCGGCCGTTCGCGCTGTCGCTGCGGGGCGTCGATACCTTCGAGAAGGGCGGGCGCTTCACCGCTCTTTGGGTCGGTGTCGAGAAGACCGATGGCCTCGCTTTCCTGCAGGCCAAGGTCGAAGCCGCGCTGCAGAGAATTGGTTTGCCGCCTGAGCGGAAGCGCTTCGCCCCGCATGTCTCTCTGGCGCGGGTCGAGAGGGTGGCCCCGGACAAGGTGATCTCCTATGTCCAGGCGCATAACCTGTTCCGCGCCCCGCCGGTGCAGGTCGAGCACTTCACGCTGTTCTCGTCCCGGCTTGGCAAGGAAGCCGCGAGCTATGTGCCAGAGGTCGACTACGACCTGGTGTAACGCGGCACACCCTGGCTGAAGGACATCCGATGTCGTTGCCCGCCATCGTTATCCTGACCGGCGCTGGCATCAGCCGCGAGAGCGGCCTTGCGACCTTTCGGGATCCCGATGGGCTCTGGGCCCAGGTCCGGGTCGAGGAGGTCGCGACGCCGGACGCTTTCGCGCGCGATCCCGAACGCGTGCTTGGCTTCTACGATGCGCGGCGGGCGCAGATCCGCGATCCGGCGGTGCAGCCGAATGCGGCGCACCTCGCTTTGGCCGAGCTCGACCGTCGCTGGCCGGATGAGTTCCTGCTGGTGACCCAGAATGTCGATGACCTGCACGATCGCGCCGGCGCCCGCCGCCTGCTGCACATGCCTGGCGAGTTGGCCAAGGCGCGTTGTCTGGCCTGCGCAGCGGTGCAGGAGGCACCGGCTTGCCTTGCGCTTCGGCCGGCCTGCCAGGCTTGCGGCGCCGCCCGGTTGCGGCCGCACATCGTCTGGTTCGGCGAGACGCCGCTCGACATGGCGCAAATCTATGACGCCTTGGCGCGCTGCGATCTGTTCGTCTCGATCGGCACCAGTGGCAATGTTTACCCGGCTGCCGGCTTCATCGCGGAAGTGCGGGGTCGGGCCCGCACGCTGGAGCTGAACCTCGAGCCATCGGAGGGCGCTACCCTGTTCGAAGCAGCGCGGCACGGCCCGGCGACCCGCCTGGTGCCGGCCTTTGTCGCCGAACTCCTGGCCGCCCATGGGCTGTGATACCCACGGCACGAGGCTTTGACGCGTGCCGTGCGCCCGAACGGGCGCCGCGGCCAGTGCCGCGCAGCTCAGGAAACCCGAGGTTTCCGCCGGGCGCTTGAGGGCCATAAAAAGCCAATACTAACGGTCAAAGGATTTGACCGGGGGTGTGAGGTCCTATCCCTCGTCTTCGAGCCGCGTGATGTCCGCGTCCGAGAAGCCGAAATGATGGCCGATTTCGTGGATCAGCACATTGCGCACAAGCCGGAACAGGTCTTCGCCGGTTTCGATCCACTCCAGCAGGATCGCTTCCCGGTACAGCACGATGGTGTCGGGCATCATCGGCGTTTCCAGCACGCTCTTGGCCGGCAACGGCGTCCCGCGGTACAGCCCGGTCAGCTCCCAGGGGCTATCGAGTCCCATTTCCAGCAGGGTATCGTCATCAGCCGCATCCTCCACCACGATCGCGGCGCCGCGCACAGGCTCGCGCAGTGCGGCCGGAATGGCGGCGAGGGCCGCTTCGGCCAGCTCAATAAGATCGTCCAGGCTGGGGGGTGAGCCAAAGCGCATGTCGTATGGGTGCCCGCGCGTACAGAGAGGGTCAAGCAATGATCGCCAAACTGGATACCGAGAGCCGCGCCGAGTTACCTCGGGCATTGCCGGATTGGACGCTGGTCGCGGAGCGCGACGCCTTGCGCCGAGTCTTTGTCTTCCGGGATTTCGCCGAAGCCTGGGCCTTCATGTCCCGCGTCGCGCTGCTGGCGGAAAAACACGACCACCATCCCGAATGGTCGAATGTCTGGAACCGGGTAGAGATTGTGCTGACCACGCATGAGGCCGGTGGGCTATCCAGCCGCGATGTCGCGCTTGCCCAGGCGATCGATGCCGTGATCGGCTGACTGGGGCCGGCGCGGCGTGCGAGCTTGCGGCCCGGGGACCTCGCCGCCATGCTCCGGCCCGCGCCGGCCATGCCGCGCGCCAAGCCCAGGGGGGAAACCAGATGGCCTATCCGACGGTGCAACTGCATATCAACGGCGAATGGCGCGCCGCGCGGTCCGGCCAGACCATTCCGGTGCTGAACCCCGCGACCGAGGAAGTGATCGGCACCGTCGCCCATGCCGGGCGCGACGACCTCGATGAGGCGCTGGCTGCGGCCGAGCAGGGTTTCGCCGTCTGGAAAAAAGTCTCCGCTTTCGAACGTTCCAAGCTCATGCGCAAGGCCGCCGATCTCCTGCGGAGCCGGGCCGATGACATCGCGCGGCTGATGACGCTGGAACAGGGCAAGCCGGTCGGTGAGGCGAAGGTCGAGACCTTGGCCGGCGCCGACATCATCGATTGGTTCGCCGAGGAGGCGCGGCGCGCTTACGGTCGGGTTATCCCGGCCCGTGCGGAGGGCATCTATCAGTTGGTGATGAAGGAACCGGTCGGCCCGGTGGCTGCCTTCACGCCGTGGAATTTCCCAATCAACCAGGTGGTGCGCAAGCTCTCGGCGGCAGTCGCCACTGGCTGCTCGATCATCGTCAAGGCGCCGGAGGAGACCCCGGCCAGCCCGGCCGAACTGCTGCGCTGCTTCGTCGATGCGGGCCTGCCCAAGGGCGTCGCCCAGCTGGTCTTCGGCGTACCAGCCGAAATCAGCGAGTATCTCATCCCGCATCCGACGATCCGTAAGGTGACCTTCACCGGCTCGACGCCGGTCGGCAAGCAACTGGCGGCGCTGGCCGGCCAGCACATGAAGCGCGTCACCATGGAACTCGGCGGCCATGCCCCGGCGATCGTCTTCGACGACGCAGATCTCGATCTGGCCGCGCGGACCCTGGCGGCCGCCAAGTTCCGCAATGCCGGGCAGGTCTGCGTCAGCCCCACCCGGATGCTGGTGCAGGAAAAGCTCTACGCGCCCTTCGTCGAGAAATTCGTCGCCGCAGCGAAGGCTCTGAAGATCGGCAACGGGCTGGAGGAGGGCACCCAGATGGGGCCGTTGATCCATGATCGCCGGATTCCTTGGGTTGATGGGCTGATGGCCGATGCACGGCAAAAGGGCGCCGAGGTCCATACCGGCGGCGAGCGCATCGGGAATAAGGGGTATTTCTACGCCCCCACGGTTCTGACCGGGGTCGGTCGCGATGCCCGCATGATGAACGAGGAGCCCTTCGCGCCCGTCGCCATGATCGCGTCCTTCAAGGATCTGGACGAAGCCGTCGAGGAAGCCAATCGCTTGCCCTATGGCCTTGCCTCCTACGCCTTCACCCGCAGCGCCAAGACGGCCAACGCCATTGCCGCGCGGGTCGAGAGCGGGATGATGACGATCAATCACCTGGGCCTGGCCCTGCCCGAAGTGCCCTTCGGCGGCATCAAGGACAGCGGCTATGGCAGCGAAGGCGGCATCGAGGCGATCGAGGCCTATCTGAACACCAAATTCGTCAGCCAGGCCGGGCTTTAAAGCAGGATGCGTTCGCATTCGCGCACGCACCCTGCTCTAGCGTTTATTTGGTCGCGGGATTCAGCGTTGTCGGCGATCCCGCCTCAACGCACCCTGCTCTAGAGCATGCGGCGTTCACATGCGTTCACGCAGCCCGCTCTAGCATTTGTTGGATCGCGCGATTCAGCGTTATCGGCGATTCCGCCTCAACGCATCGCGCTCTAAGCGACCGGGTGGCGGGCGTTCAGCCCGCCGCCTCGACCCCGCCCGCGCCAAGAATCGCCCGCCCCTCCGGCCCGGTGAGGAAGCGCAGTAATTCCGCCGCCTCCGGGTTCCGGTTGGGCAGCAACGTCGCGGCGTAGGTGGTGCTCACCTGGATTTCGGCCGGCAGCGGGCCGAGATAGCGTAACGCCGGCACCAGATGAATTTCGGTGATCGCGGCGAAGCCGATCTCATCGCCGCTGCCCTGCAGGACGCGCTCCAGCACCTCGGCGCCAGTGGCGAAGCGGACGGTCTTCGCGGCGATCGCGGCCGTCATCCCCCAGCGCTCGAAGATCCGCTCCATCGTCACGCCGGTCGAGGCGCGATTGAAGATCAGGGCGCTGGCCTGTTCCACCGTGCGCTTCAACTGTTCGGGATCGGCGACCGCAGGGGTCCAACCACCCGGCCGCGCCACGATCCCGGCCCCGACCTTACCGATCGCCGCCCGCTCCTCGCCCAGCCTGCCGGCAGCGACCAACTCGTTCACCAAGGCCACCGGGGCGATTAGCAGATCGGGCGTCTCACCGCCCAGAATCCTCTCCCGGAGGCGCGGTGCGGTTGCGTAGCTGACGGTGGCGGCAGTGCCCCGTGCCGCACGGAACGCGGCCAGCGCCGGCGCCAGCCCAGGCTCCACCGCGCCGGCGCTCAGCACGCGTAACTCACTCGCCAAGGCCGGCGTGGCGCTGGTGGCCAGCGCGAGCGCGCCAAGCGATCTGCGGGTCGGTCTCATGCCGGCGGGTCGATCCAGTTATGCAGGGCGAGGCCACCATCGACGACCATGGTGGTACCGGTGACATAGCGTGCGAAGCGCTCAGCGAGCACCCCGATCGCCATGCGGGCGACATCCTCCGCCACTCCGATCCGCCCGAGCGGGATCTTGGCAGCCAGTGCCGGATTGGCCTGGAAACCGCCGCCACCGATGGCCCCGGGCGCGATCGCGTTCACCCGAATGCCAGCCGGCCCCAGTGCGCGCGCGAACTCCTTCATCAGCATCGTCATGCCGGCCTTGCTGGCGCTGTAATGCGGCAGGTTCCGGGGCGTCTCGGCGTGCAGCGAGGTGACAAAGAGCATCCGCCCGCGCGGCCCGCTGGTTGCCGTCTCCTGCATATGCTGGCCCGCCAATTGGCCGAGCATGAAGCCGGCTTCCAGGTTCACGCTCACCATGCGGTGCCAGGTCTCGGCCGAGACAGCGAGGGCGGTGTCGCTCTCCATCCGGCGCGGGCTCGCGCTATGCACGAGGATACTCAGCCGCCCGAGCGTCGCCACCGCGGCGGCGAAGAGCGCGCTCGCGGCGCCGGGTTGGGCGAGATCGCAGGCGATAAAGCGAGCGTCGTGGCCTTTGGCCCGCAACGCAGCCGCCGCGGCCTCGCCACCCTCGGCGTTCACATCGGCGAGCACCACCCGGGCGCCTTCGGCAGCCATGGCCTCGGCGATCGCCCGGCCGATGCCGTTGCCAGCGCCAGTGACCAGGGCGGTATCGCCCGACAGCAATTGTTCCATGGATGCCTCTCCTCCGCGATACTTGGTCGGGCGATCGGTCGGCGGCACAGTTGGGCCATGCCGATCGTCCGCCGCGCGCTGCTCTGCATGCTGCTATCCCCGGCGGCGCTTGCCCAGCCTTTGATCCCCATCGGGGTCGAGACGCCGACGGGTCAGGCCTTGGTCGCCAGGCTGCGCCGGGGCGGCCTCATCCTGTTCTTTCGCCATGCCGATACCCGTGGGGAGCCCTGCGACAGCAGCTTTCGGGTCGGCGATCGGCCTGGGCAGCGCAACCTCTCGCCGGCGGGGCGGATGCAGGCGCGGCGGATCGGCGCGCAGCTGGCCGCGCTTGGTATTCCGATCGCGCGGCCGGTCCTTGCCGGCCCGGTCTTCCGCGCCCGCGATACGGCGGAACTGGCCTTCGGCGGCGTCGATACGCAGGTGACCGACAGCCTGCTGGCCGATGATTTCGCCGGCGTGCGGCTGGAGCGGGTGCTGGCCGAACACCGTCGGCTGTTTGCGGAACCGGTGCCCCCCGGCGTGAACCGGGTGCTGGTCGGCCATCGGACGCCGGCCATTCTGGTGCTTGGCGAGCAGGTCGGTGGCCGCGCCTTCCCCGAGGGCGCGGCACTGGTGCTCGACCCCGGTGCCGGGTTGCTCGGCATCCTGATGCTGGCGGAAATCCCGGGCGGCGGCTTCCACAGCTGTCAATGATCAGTCGGGCTTCACGCCGGCGGTGCGGATCACCTCCGCCCAGCGTGCAACCTCCTCGCGGACAAAGCCGGCGAAGGCCTCCCGCGACATCGGCCGCGGGATCGCGCCCTGCTCGTTCAGCACCCGCTGCGTCTCCGGCGCTTCGAGCGCCCTCAGTGCAGCCCGATGCAGCGCGGTAAGGACCGGCTCGGGCGTGCGGGCCGGGGCAAAAAGCCCATGCCAATTGTTGGTCTTGACGCTGGGCAGGCCGAGCTCGGTGAAGGTCGGCACCTCCGGCAGCAGGGGGAACCGCTCGGCGCCACCGAAGGCCAATGCGCGCAGGGTCCCGGCCTTCAGATGCGGCAGCAGGATCGGCAGGTCAGCGAAGCCGAGATCGGCCTCGCCCGCGACCAGGGCCAGGGTCAGCGGGGCGCCGCCCTTGTAGGGGATATGCGTCAGATCGATCCCCGCGGCCAGTTTCAGCAACTCCCCGGCCAGATGCGGCATGCTGCCGGGACCGGCAGACGCATAGTTCAGCGCCCCCGGCCGGGCGCGGGCGGCGGCGATCAAATCCGCCAGGCTCTGCCAGGGCCGTGCCGCCGGGACGATCAACGGCTCGGGCACCAGGACCGCGAGCGTCAGCGGCGCGAAGTCACGCAAGGTGTCGTAGGGCATGTTGGGCAGCAGGCCGGGGGAGATCGCCATGCCGCCGGCGCTGCCGAGGCCTATCGTGTAACCATCGGCCGGGGCTTTCGCGACCACGTCCATGCCGGTCACCCCGCCGGCCCCGGGCCGTGCCTCGACGATGATCTGCTGGCCCAGCACGGCGGTCATGCGGGGTGCCAGCAGCCGGGCCACGATGTCGGAGGGGCCGCCCGTGGCGAAAGGCACCACCAGCCGGATTGGGCGGTTCGGGAAGGCATCCTCGGCGCGGACGGGCCAGACGGCGAGTAGCAGGCAGGCGAGGGCGCCGAGCACGCGGTACGACATTGGGTGGTTCCTCCCGAGGGCTTCGCCTGCGAGTATCCCACCAAGGAGAGCTCCGTCCATGCGCATCACCTCTGTCACCGGCATTCCGGTCTCCACCTCGTTCGACTACGGCAATCCGGCTGGGCCGGGCGGTAACCTGCACCTGCGGGCCATGGATACGCTGCTGGTGAAGGTCGAGACCGATATCGGCATCACCGGCTGGGGCGAAGGCTTTGGCTTCAGCCTGGTGCCGATCACCGCGCAGGTGTTGAATACGTTGATCGCGCCCGCCTGTCTGGGCGAGGAGCCGCACGACATTCCCGGCCTGATGAGCCGGCTGGCGCGGCGCTTTCATAACTTCGGGCTGAACGGCGCGGTCAGCTTCGCGTTGTCGGGCATCGACATCGCGCTTTGGGACATCGCCGCCAAGGCGGCCGGGCAGCCGCTGCATGCGCTGCTGGGCGGCAAGCGACGCGATCGGGTGCCGGCCTATGCCTCGCTGCTGCGCTACGGCGATCCCAAGCTGGTGGCCGAGAATACCGCCCGGGCGGTGGCGCTCGGGTATCGTCAGATCAAGCTGCATGAGGTGCGGCTGGATTGCATCCGGGCGGCGCGGGCCGCGGCCCCGGTCGAGATTCCCCTGATGCTCGACATCAACTGTGCGTGGCCGGGCGTCGCCCAGGCGGTCGAGTTCTGCGGCGATGTGCAGGGGATGAACGTGCGCTGGGTGGAAGAGCCGATCTGGCCACCGGAGGATTTTGCCGCCATCGCCGAGGTGCGGCGCGAGGGGGGCGTCGGGATCGCGGCCGGGGAATGCCTGGGCAGCGTGGCGGCGTTGAAGGCGATGCTGCAGGCGGGGGCGGTCGATGTCGTCCAGCCGAGCATCACCAAGTGCGGCGGCATCTCCGCGATGCTGGAGATGCGTCGGCTGGCGGTCCAGCACGGCGTCGCGCTGGTGCCGCATTGTCCCTATTTCGGTCCCGGCCTGCTGGCCACGCTGCACTTCCTGGCTGCGGCGGAGGTGGAGGAGCCGCTGGAATACTACTTCGCCGAGCTCGCCCGGCCGCCCTATCCCGCGCTGATCCCGCGGCAGGGCTTCGTCGCGGTACCCGATGCCCCGGGCCTTGGATACGAGCCGGCATTGTGAGGTTTTCCGCCCCGGCGCTGGCCGCCGGGCTCCTGGCCGGCTTTGTCGGGTATTCTTCGTCCTTCGCGGTGGTGCTGCAGGGGTTGACGGCGATGGGTGCGGGGCCCGCGGAGGCGGCCTCCGGCCTTAGCGCGGTCACCGTCGCGATGGGCCTGTGTGGCGTGCTGCTCAGTTGCTGGCGGCGGATGCCGATCAGTGTCGCCTGGTCGACGCCGGGGGCGGCGCTGCTGGCGGCATCCGCAATGCCGGCCGGTGGCTTTCCGGAAGCGGTGGGCGCCTTTCTCGCCTGCGGCGGGCTGATCGTGCTGGCCGGGCTATGGCCGCCGCTCGGGCGCTGGGTGGCGGCGATTCCACCGGCACTTGCCAATGCGATGTTGGCGGGGGTGCTGTTCGGGCTCTGTCTGGCCCCGGTCAAGGCGGTGGTGGTGGCGCCTTTGGCCGGGCTGGCGATCATTTTCGCCTGGGCGGTGATGGGGCGGGCCAATCGCCTGCTGGCGGTGCCGGCAGCGGTGCTGGTTGCGGCGATTCTCATCGCCTATGGCCTCGATCCGGGGACGCAATTGGGTGGCGCGGCTTGGCCGATGCCCGTCCTCATCGCGCCGCAATTCAGCCTGGCGGCGCTGGCGGGTATCGCGCTGCCGCTGTTCCTCGTGACCATGGCGTCGCAGAACATCCCCGGCATGGCGGTGCTGAATGGCAATGGCTATCGGCCTGCGCCGGGGCCGCTATTTGCCGTGACGGGGCTGTTCAGCCTGCTCGCCGCGCCCTTCGGCGGTCATGCGGTCAATCTTGCGGCTATTACCGCGGCGCTCTGCGCGAACCCGGATGCGGAGCCCGACCCGGCGCGGCGATGGCAGGCCGCCGCCTGGGCCGGCGTGGTCTATTGCGTCTTCGGGCTGCTGGCTGGCATTGCCACGCGCTTCGTCGCGGCGGCGCCGCCGGTGCTGGTCCAGGCGGTGGCGGGCCTTGCCTTGCTCGGCGCCTTCGGTGGCGCCCTGCAGGCGGCATTGAACGATGCCAAGGAGCGCGAGGCTGCGGTCATCACCTTCCTCGTCACCGCGTCTGGCCTGACGGTCTTCGGCATCAGCGGCGCCTTCTGGGGGCTGCTCGCCGGGGGCGCGATGCGGCTGTTGGCGCGGACGCGCTGATAGCGGCTGCCCGGGCGGACGGCTGTCGGTGCCGACAGGTGGGGCGCTTGCCAGGACCTTCGGAGCCAGACCGAGCACTGGGGCGGGCGGTTGCCCGCCTGCGTGGACCTCTGGTAGAGACTTCTCGGAATTAGCGAAACATGACCGATCGGATAGCCACATGATGTTTCGCGGTCTTGCTTTGGCGGTACCCCTGGTGCTGGGGCTTCCCGCGACGGCCCAAATCCGAAACGATGCGGCCATGGCGATCGAGGCGGTTGGCCCGGTTGCCGCCGTGCCGGGGCCTGGGCTCGACGCCCAGTCCATTGGCGTGGCGATAGGCGGCGGGTTGCCGATCCAGATCGTCACCATCCCGCAGCCGGAAAAGGCGATTGCGCTGGGCACCCCGGTCTTGATCCAGGGAGATTCGCGCCGCCGCGGCCTGCTGCCCTTCGCGCCGTCGCCGGACCTT
>CAITYE010000342.1 GCA_903896535.1 uncultured Paracraurococcus sp. | reverse complement strand
TTGGTCAAGCATCCCGTCTTCGGCATCGGCGCCGAACAGCCGATCAAGCGGCAGGAGCGCGGCGAGCAGCGCGGCGGCGCATAACGCGCCGGGGGCGATCCGCGCCAGTGTCTCGGGTGCTGGGCCAATGCCGAAGGGAAAGAGTGCTGCCACGAGGACGAAGAACATGACCGCGGCCAGGCTATCGGCCGGATGCCGCAGCGCGAGCCGCATTTCCTGCCGCAACAGGGCGATCACAGCTGCAACTCCCGCGCCCCGGGGAGGGGCAGCGGCAAATGGGTCGCCGCCAGCACCATCCCGCCCGCCGCCCGATGCGAGGCGAGTAGCCCGCCAAGCCGTCCGACCGCCGAGGCATCCAGCCCAAGCGTCGGTTCATCCAGTAACCACAGCGGTACCGGCGCCAGCGCGAGCCGGGCCAGCGCCAGGCGCCGCCGCTGCCCAGCCGAGAGCAGGCGCACAGGCAGATCGGCAAGCGGGGAGAGATCGAGCCTCGCCAGCGCCGCCGCCGGCGTTCCGCCCCAGAGCCAGGCGAAGAAATCCAGACTTTCGGTCGCTGTCAGGCTTGGCTTCAGCGCCTCCTGATGCGCGAGGTAGCGCAGCCGCGTGGCATGCGCCGCCCGATCGGCGAGGGCGTCGGTCCCGTCCCAGAGCAGCCGCCCCTCGGCCGGGGCCAGCAGCCCAGCGAGCAGGCGCAGCAGGCTGGATTTGCCCGAACCATTCGCGCCCAGCAGCAGCAAGGCTTCGCCCGGGGCGAGGCGGAAGGAGAGGCCGGCGAAGATCGCCCGCTCTCCACGCCGGCAGGCGAGATCCTGCGCCTCCAACATTGCCGACCTGCCTCCCCTGCAACCGCCGCCCGTGGACCACCCCGGCGCCCCGTGCTTAAACGCCAGCGTGTTGCGCCGCAACGGCGCCGGCCGCGGGGCCGCCCCGCTGGACGCCAATTGAGGAAGGTTCCGGATCATGCGCATGATCGGGCAGGACAGCCTGAAGACCCGCCAGACCCTCGCGGTCGACGGCAAGACGTATCACTATTTCAGCCTTCCCGCCGCGGCGAAGTCGATCGGCGATATTGCCCGCCTGCCCTACAGCCTGAAGGTGCTGCTCGAGAACGTGCTGCGCTTTGAGAACGGCAGCAGCTACACGGTCGATGACGCCCGCGCGATTGCCGGCTGGCTGGCCCAGGGCCGTTCGGACAAGGAAGTCCCCTTCCGCCCGGCGCGCATTCTGATGCAGGATTTCACCGGTGTGCCCGGGGTCGTCGATCTGGCCGCCATGCGCGACGGCATCATCAAGCTCGGCGGCGATCCGCGGAAGGTGAACCCGCTGGTGCCGGTTGATCTGGTCATCGATCACTCGGTGATGGTCGACTATTCGGGTGCCGCCGACTCGCTTCAGAAGAACGTCGATGTGGAGTTCGAGCGTAATGGCGAGCGCTATGAGTTCCTCCGCTGGGGGCAGTCGGCCTTCGATAATTTCCGTGTCGTCCCGCCGGGCACCGGCATCTGCCACCAGGTGAACCTCGAATACCTGGCGCAGGTGGTCTGGACCGCGACGGATATCGGCGACACCTATGTCTATCCCGATAGCTGCTACGGCACGGACAGCCACACCACCATGGTGAACGGGCTGGGCGTACTCGGCTGGGGTGTCGGTGGGATTGAGGCGGAGGCGGCGATGCTCGGCCAGGCGATCGCCATGCTGATCCCCGACGTCATCGGCTTCCGCCTGCACGGCAAGCTGAAGGAAGGCGTCACCGCGACCGATCTGGTGCTGACCGTCACCCAGCTGCTCCGCAAGAAGGGCGTGGTGGGCAAGTTCGTCGAGTTCTTCGGACCCGGCCTTGACGACCTGGCGCTGCCGGATCGCGCCACCATCGCCAACATGGCCCCGGAATATGGCGCGACCTGCGGCTTCTTCCCGGTCGATGCCACCACCATCGGCTATCTCCGCCTCTCCGGCCGTGACGAGCATCGGATCAAGTTGGTCGAGGCGTATAGCAAGGCGCAGGGCCTCTGGCGCGATGCCGCCGCGCCCGATCCTGTCTTCACCGATACGTTGGAGCTCGACCTCGGTACCGTCGAGCCCTCCCTCGCCGGTCCGAAGCGGCCGCAGGATCGGGTTGCGCTGTCGAACGTCGCCACAGCCTTCGGCAAGGACCTCGCCGCCGGCGTCATGGGCGTGCCGGGCGATGCGGCGGAGAAGCGGGTGAAGATCGCTGGGGCGAATTACGATCTCGGCCATGGCGATGTGGTGATCGCGGCGATCACCTCCTGCACCAATACCTCGAACCCCTATGTGCTGATTGCCGCTGGCCTCGTGGCCAAGAAGGCGCATGAGCTGGGCCTGCGGTCCAAGCCTTGGGTGAAGACCTCGCTCGCCCCGGGCAGCCAGGTGGTGAGCGATTATCTGGCGCAGTCCGGTCTGCAACCGCATCTCGATGCGCTCGGCTTCAACATCGCGGGCTATGGCTGCACCACCTGCATCGGCAACTCCGGGCCGCTGCCGGACGCCATCGTCGATGCGGTGGAGGGCGAGACGCTCGTTGTCTCGGCTGTGCTGTCGGGCAACCGCAACTTCGAAGGGCGCGTGCATGCCAATGTGCGCGCCAACTACCTGGCCTCGCCGCCGCTGGTCGTCGCCTATGCGTTGGCCGGCACGGTGAAGAAGGACCTGTCGAAGGAGCCGATCGGCAAGGGCAGCAACGGCCAGGATGTCTATCTGAAGGATATCTGGCCGACCCAGAAGGAAGTGGCCGATACGGTGCACGCCTTCGTCACCCGCAAGATGTTCACCGAGCGCTATGCCGACGTCTTCAAGGGGCCGGAGCAGTGGCAATCGATCCGGGTCGATGCCGACAGCGACACCTATCGCTGGAACTCCGGCTCCACCTACGTCCAGAACCCACCTTATTTTGAGGGCATCACCCTGGAGGTGCAGCCCCTGCAGCCGATCACCGGCGCGCGGGTCCTGGCGGTGCTGGCGGATTCCATCACCACCGACCACATTTCCCCGGCCGGCAATATCCGCAAGGCCTCGCCCGCTGGCGAATATCTCACCGAACATCAAGTCCGGCAGGCCGACTTCAACAGCTACGGCGCCCGCCGCGGCAACCATGAAGTGATGATGCGTGGCACCTTCGCCAATATCCGCATCAAGAACGAGATGCTGCCTGGCGTCGAGGGCGGCATGAGCAAGCACCTGCCGGATGGCAAGGTGGCGCCAATCTACGACGTCGCCATGCAGTACCGCGGGGAAGGCGTGCCGCTGGTTATCTTCGGTGGCAAGGAATATGGCACCGGCTCCTCTCGCGACTGGGCGGCCAAGGGCACCTTCCTGCTGGGCGTGAAGGCGGTGATCGTCGAGAGCTTCGAGCGCATCCACCGCTCCAACCTCGTCGGTATGGGCGTGCTGCCGCTGGTCTTCACCAATGGCCAGGACCGCAATTCGATCGGCATTACCGGCGAGGAGACGATCGACATTCTCGGCCTCGACGACATTAAGCCGCGGCAGATGCTGGAACTGGTGATCCATCGTCCGGGCGGCGCGGTGGATCGGGTCCCGGTGATGAGCCGCATCGATACCGCCGATGAGGTCGAGTACTACAAGAACGGCGGCATCCTGCACTACGTGCTGCGCGGTATGGCCCGCGCCGCCTGATCCCGGCGCTGGGCGGCCGGTGCTACCAGGGCACCGGCTGCCCCGCTTGATCGAAGAAGCCGCCGGTATCTTCCGGCCGCAGCCGCGCCAGGACATCGAGGATTCGGGCGGCTGCCTGTTCCGGGGTGGCCACCGGCAGCCCCGCCTTGGCGAAGGGTGCCGAAAGCGGCGTGGCCACTGTTCCCGGATGGATGGCGACCAGGATCGCCTGCGGATGGGTCCGCGCCAGCTCGATCGCCGCGTTGCGGAGGATCTGGTTCAGCGCCGCCTTGCTGGCCCGGTAGCTCCACCACCCGCCCAGCCGGTTATCCCCGATACTGCCGACCCGAGCCGATAGCGCGGCGCAGACCACCCGCCGGTCGCGCGGCAGGAGCGGCAGGAAATGCTTGAGCACGAGCGCTGGACCGATCGCGTTCACCGCGAAGGCATGGGCGAGATGCGCGGGATCAAGCTGGCGCATCGCCTTCTCTGGCGCAAAGCCCGCACCGTGCAGGAAGCCGCTGGCCAGAATGATCTGGTCGATCCCCTGCTTGTCCAAGTGGCGTGCCGCGGCAGCGATGCTCGGCTCCGATAGCAGGTCGAGCGGGGGGACGCTGCTGCGGGACAGACCAATCGCCGCTAGCCCTGAGGCAGTGAGCAGCGCCGCGCCCAAGCCCCCCGCCGCGCCGATGACCAACGTTGTCACAGCCGCCGCGCGGCGGCGACAGCGGCGGCGCTGCCATGGCCGACCATCCAGGCCCAGCCGCGCAGCAGCGGCCCGGGCGGGGCGCCGCGCAGCGCCGCCGCCTCGTCGCGATGCTCCACCTCCTCGGCCTGGCATTGCTGAAGCAATTGGCGCAGCGGTTCCGCCGCCGCGTCTGCGGGTAGCTTGGCAAGTTGTTCGGCGTAATGGCGGTCGACGAAGCTCTCCACCGCCTCAATCGTCGCATAGACGGCATGCGGTCCGACCAAGGCCGGCAGGCAGCCGGTCAGGAACCCCGCCAGTCGCCAAATTGGCAACAAAAGGCTGCGCCGGTCCGGCGGCAGCAGGGCTTCCATAAGATCCAGATGCCGGCGCTCCGTCGCCATGTGACGGGCGGCGAAATCGCGCAGCGCGCGGTCGCTGGCGACCGCCAGGATGCCGCGATAGATCATCACCGCCCCGGTTTCGCCGGCATGATCGGAGCGGAGATCGCCGAGCAGGCCGGGCACCCGCGTGGCGAGGCTCAACGCCTCGCCATTGGTGCCGGCGTTAGCGGACAAGCGCGGCTCAGCGCTCCGCCATCGCGGCGCCGATTTCGGCCCGCAGTTCGTCTTCGAGGGTCGGCTCCTCGTCGCGGACGATCTCCTCGCCGCGCGCTTGCCGCTCGGACTCTTCCGGGCTGCGGGCGACATTGACCACCACGTTGATATGCACCTCCGGGTGCAGTTCGACGCGCACATTGGTCAGACCCAGGGTCTTGATCGGCTTCTCCAGCAGCACCTGGCTGCGGGCGACGGTCAGGCCGGCATCCTTGCAGCCATCCGCGATGTCGCGGGCGCTGACCGAGCCGAAGAGGCTGCCGGATTCGCCGGCCTGGCGGATCAGCACCACGGACATGCCGGAGACGCGCTCGGCGATCCGCTCGGCTTCCTCCCGGCGCTTGAGGTTCGCGGCTTCAAGCTGGGCGCGGTCGCCCTCGAAGCGCTTCATGTTGTCGGCATTGGCGCGCAACGCCTTGCCGAGGGGAAGCAGGAAGTTGCGCGCATAGCCAGGGCGCACCTTCACGACATCGCCCATCTGGCCGAGCTTCTCGACCCGCTGCATCAGGATGAGTTCGATCATGGTCTCGTCTCTCGTCGTCAGCTGTTGTGCGGGGCAGGGCGCCCCAGGAAGTGGTCATAAAGGCCGAGGAGCACGAGCCCCGGGCCCAAAAGATGAGGAAAAATCAGCAGCAAAAGGTAACCGCCGCCAAGCATGAGCCGAGCCCTCGGCCGTCCCGCGAGCCGCCGATGCAGACCGGCCAGCCCTTGCAAAAACAACGGCACAAGCAGCAGCAGCAAAACGGAGACCGCGATCGCATCTTCACCAGCCGGGGCGGCGAGTGCGATCACGGCGCCGATCGCGGGCAGCGCGGGGTACCAGGACGGCAGGCGCACCTGCTCCCAAGCCGGCAGGACCACGCGCAACACGCCAGCGCGGCGGAGTAGAGCCGTGGCGAGCAGGCAGCTTACCAGCAGCGAAAGCGCCGCCCAGAAGCCGATCGCCGCGGCCTTCACCCGCACGATTTGGGCGATCATGCCCTCGGAGGCCGGAACGCCGACGGCGCCGAGCGCGGCGCGCACTGCGTTGCGCATCGCCGCCTCGATGCCGCCCTCCGGGACAACCAGGAAGGCGGTCGCCAACAGCACTGCGACCGGCCAGAGGCCGAGCAACGCCAACGGCAGCCCCGGCTGAAAGCCGCCGCCGCGCAGGCCGGCGGCCAGTAGCAGCGGGGCAGGCGCGCCGAACAGCGCGAGGTAGATCACCGCCGCGATGCCCTTGCCGAAACCCCAGACCAGCAGTGCCGCCAGTCCAGCGGCGCTGACCGCGCTCACCAGTCCGAAGCCAAGGCCGGCGGCGAAAATCGGCGCGGCGGCGAACCATAACACAAGCGTCCCCAGCGGCAGCCCGCGGAATGCCCAAAGCGCGAGCATAGCCGAGGCAAAGCCCGCTGCGCCGGCGGCGAGCCAGGCCGGATCGCCAATCATTCCCTGTGGCGTCGGCCGCAATGCGGTCACGGCACCCATGCTCCGTCGTCCTGGCAGCCCTTCCGGCCCGGTGCCCTAGTCGTTGATGACGTAGGGCAGCAGGGCCAGGAAGCGGGCGCGCTTGATGGCGTTGGCGAGTTCGCGCTGCTTCTTCGCGCTGACCGCGGTGATGCGGCTCGGCACGATCTTCCCGCGCTCCGACAGGAAGCGGGAGAGCAGACGCACGTCCTTATAGTCGATCTTCGGCGCGTTCGGGCCGGAGAACGGGCAGGACTTGCGGCGGCGGTAGAAGGGGCGGCGGGCGCCCACGGCGGGGCGGCGGGCGGCAATATTCGGTTCGCTGCTATCGGACATCTTCGCTTACTCCTCTCCGCCGATGCCGATGTCCAGCTCGTCGCGAGAGCGGGCACGGAATTCTTCACGCTCGTCACCGCGCTCGCGCCGTCCGGAGCTGAAGCGACCCGGGGCACGCGGACCACGGAAGCTGCGCTCGCGGTCGCGGTCATCGCCGCGGCGGGACAGGATAGCGGACGGCGCCTCGTCGATTGCCTCGATCCGCACGGTCAGCTCGCGCAGCACGTCTTCATGCAGGCTGAGCTGGCGCTGGGCTTCCAGGATGGCGGCCGGCGCCGCCTCAAGCCCCAGAAGCATATAATGGCCCTTGCGGTTCTTCTTGATGCGGTAGGCAAGGCCGCGCAGACCCCAATATTCGCGCTTGCGAACGGTACCGCCCTGTTCGGCGATAACGACGGAGATCTGGTCGGCGATCGTGTCGACCTGTTGCTGCGTGATGTCGTTGCGCGCGATAAACACGCACTCATAAAGCGGCATGGGCGGGTCCCTCCGGATACTCAGCCCGGGCGGCCGCGATATGCGGCGCGCAAATGGGCATAGCCGCGCGCGATGCCTCCGCGGCGGCAGGGGAGGATCTATTAAGCACGGGTGCCTGGGGCGGGCAAGCGAAATGCGCCCAGCGCGCTGGTAGCCGATGACAAGCCCCGCCTCGTTGCCTAGTTAGCGTCCGTGCCGATGCCCGAAGCCCGACCCCTCATTCTGGCGCTGCTGGTCAGCCTTGCCGGCTGCGGCGACAGCTACACGCCGGATACCTATGCCACCCGCGCCGTGCAGCAGGCGAACAAGGTGGAGCAGGGGATCATCGTTGGCGTGCGGCGGGTGAACATTAGCGCCGAAGGCTCGACGGGCGCGGCGACCGGCGCCGCGGCGGGGGCTGTGGTCGGGGCCCAGGCGCCCGGCGGCAGCCTGACGGCTGCCCTTGGCGGCGTCGGCGGGGCGCTGGTGGGGGGGCTGTTCGGCAAGGCCGCGGAAAGCGTGGCGGTCGACGCCCCGGCCTTCGAATACGTGGTGCAGACCCGTCGCGGCGAACTCATCTCTGTCACGCAGCGGGAGGATAAGGCGCTGGTGGTGGGCCAGAAAATCCTGGTGATCGCCGGCACCCAGGCGCGGGTGGTGCCTGACTACACCGTCGGGGCGGAGACGCTGAGGCCGCCGCCCTTGCCGGGGCAGTCCGAGGCGCCGGCGACCGAAGCCCGCGCGGAGCCGCCCGCGGCCGCGGAGGCGCTGCGCCGGCTGACGATCCCGCCGCCGCCGCCGCCACCAGCGGTGGTGCCGGCGCCGGCGACGCCCGCTGGTGCCGCGCTACAGGGCGCGGCCGCGCCGGTGGCCGCTGCGCTGTTGCGGGAATAGGCAGCAGGGCCCGCGATTTCCGAGGCCTTGAACGCCTGGGGTGACGGCCCGCAATCGTCAGGAGGCCGGCTGGTTGCAGGCCAGCTAGAGCGCGATGCGTTGAGGCGGAATCGCCGAAGGCGCTGAATCGCGCGATCCAACACATGCTAGAGCGGGCTGCGTGAACGCATGTGAACGCAGCATGCTCTAAACCGCGATCTGCGGCCCGAACCCCGTGAGGGCCGGCTGCCAGATCTCAGCGGTGCTGGTGCGGAACGGCATTGGCCTCTGCGGCAGGGGCGTGACGGCCGCATCGAAGGCCTCGGCCACCACTGCGCCATGGGCCCGCACGCGGCGGGCGCGGACGGGCAAAGCGCCGACCCGGCACTCGCCCCTGGCCAGCGCATGCGCAAGGAAGCCTTCGGCATGCAGCGGCCAGCGCGCGCAGTACTCCGCCACCAGGTCGAAGCGGCAGGCATAGTGCCGGGCCGCCGCCATGTCAGCGAACGCGAATCGGTCGTTCAGCCCGCCCCAGCCGTGCCAGGGCGGCACGCAGATGCTGTTGCTGGCCGCAAAGCGGGTGGCCAGCGCCGGGAGGTCGATCGTGTCGAGGTAGAGCAGGTCCGGCCGCAGGAACAGGACATGGTCGAATTCCCGGCCCAGCAGCGACTCCAACAGGGTCCAGGCGCGCCGGAGCGACGCCAGCTGATGCAGGAGGTTGCGCACTGAAATCCAGTCATTGCCATAGGGATCGGGCTGGCGCTGCGCCGCCGCGAGCGCAGCCGCGATCGTCGCCTCGTCGTGGCGGACCATCGCGTAGGCATCAGCCCCCAGCAGCAGGGCCTCGGCGGGGTCCAGCACGCAGCCGATCTCGCCCGCCCGCGGATTATAGACCTCGGTCGCGAGGTCGAGCGATGCCAGGCTGCGCAGCGTCACGCCGGCCGCGGCATTCGGCGCCAGGACCTGGGCCTGGATGCTGTCGAAGGTCAGCAGCACGCTGCGCGCCAAGCCGAAATAGATCAGTGCGACTCGCATCCTGCAGGCTCCGCTCGCGGCGCCCTGCCGCACCGCGCCATCCTCGCCGGAGCGGGGTAAAGAAAGCCTGAGCGGAGCGGTCGCATGGTCGGGGCTG
>CAITYE010000341.1 GCA_903896535.1 uncultured Paracraurococcus sp. | reverse complement strand
GCGCACCGCAGCCAAAGGCCGGGCTTGGTCCGCATGGACAGCTTCGGCGCGGCGCCTGAGAAGGTCTTCGTCGTTCACCCGCCCACCATACGGGGGAAATCCCTATCCAATGCTTCGCCGCGATGCCTATCAAGAGCAAGCTGATCCATGCAGCAATTCTTAAGCACGTTTGTCTTGCCGCCGATCGGGTTGCTGGTGCTGATGGTGTCGCTGTTGGGCTGGTTGGTCTGGCGCGACCGTCGTTGGAGCGCTTGGGGTGGCCTTGCCGCCAGCGTCATCCTGCTGGCATTGGCGACGCCCGAAGTCTCGCAATGGCTGCGCTATTCGCTGGAACGTGACGTGGCGGGATATGCCGTGGCCCATCCCGGAATGCCATCGCCTGGGGCTATCATTATCCTTGGAGGCGACAGCATGCAGGGTGGCGAAGGGCCTGATATCGGCCCGTTGACCCTGGAGCGGTTGCGGGCTGGCGCGGCGCTCGCCCGCCGTACAGGCTTGCCGATCCTGGTGACCGGTGGGCCGAATCGACGGCATGACGACCGGTCGCTTGCCGCGCTGATGGCGCAGGCGCTTGCGGCGGATTTCAACGCCCCCGCCCGTTGGCGCGAGATGAAGGCCCGAGATACGCATGAAAATGCTGTGTTCAGTGTTGCGATACTGCGGGCCGAGGGAATCCCAGCGGCCTATATCGTCAGCCAGGGCTGGCATTTGCCGCGTGCTGTCGAAGCCTTCGGCCGCCTGGGCTACCCGGTTATCCCAGTGCCGGTGCGCACGGCCTTTGCGCCCGATGGCAGTGCCGGCAGTTGGTGGCCGCGCGCGGATGCCTGGACCCTCAGTTGGTACACGCTGCGCGAATGGATTGGTCGTTTGGTCTATGCGTTGCGTGACTGATTCACCGGCCCGCCGGCTCCCACGGCTCGTCTTCTCCGCTGTGCCTCCGGCCACATAGCATCTTCCCATCATGTCAGGGCATATTCGCATGCGCACCACTAGGCCAGACCGCTCCTTTTGCGTAGTCACCCTGTGCGATCGCCCAGCCTTGGCGGTTCAGCATCCCGGCAACGAGTGATGGCGCCCACCGCCGACCCGCCGGGAGCATGGCCGATCACTGCCGGTGATCGGCGATTGGCGCTCTGGCTCGCCCTGCCAGCCCTTGCCATTTATGGCCTGCTGGCCTGGCGCCTCGCTGGCGGAGAGTATCTCGACTACTACAATCTTGCCTTCGATTTTGATCCCAGCCGGGCGGTTACGTCGCTGGCGACCACGGCCCCGGAGTTCCTCGGGTTCAAGCATCCGCTGTTCGAACTGCTGCGGCCATTGGCCTGGCCGCTGCTCGGCCTCGGCCTGGATGCCAAGCAGGCTTCGGGGCTGCTCATCGCCGGCTTCGGCGCGGCGAGCGTCGCGCTCTGCTTCCTGTTCTTCCGGGCGGCTGGGATCGAGCGTGGGTTTGCCGTGCCGCTGAGCGGGCTCTTTGCCGTCTCCAGCACCCAGCTTTTCATCTCCGTCATTGTGGAGACTTATGGCGTTGCCGCCTTCAGCATCGTGCTGACCTGGCTGCTGGCGGCACTGCGGCTGGCGTGTCCCGGCTGCTGTCCGCGCCTGCCCTATGCCGCCGCGCTGCTGACGATCGGGACGACGGTGACGAATGTCATGCAAAGCATCCTGGCGGAGGGCATCTTGGCTTGGCGGGAGGGAGGGCCGGTACGGGCCTTCCGGCGCTGCCTGCGCTTCGGTCTCATCGTCGGCATATTGACGGCCTTGCTGTGCCTGATCGCCTGGTTCGACACGCTGCGCGCGGCGTTGCAGGACCCGGTGCAGGCCGCCAAGGAGATCTATTGGCTGCGTACCAAGGGCGAGCGCGCTGGGCTGGCGACTCTGCTGGAAACCTTCCTCGGCTTCGGCTTCGTTGCGCCGCGCTACAGCTGGGTGATGCTGCCTGGCGATATCCCGATGCGGGATTTCCGAAGCTGGGAGTTCGCCGGGGTGGGCGCTGTTGCGGCGCCGCTTTGGCTCGCGTTCCTGGCCAGCGGAGCGGTCGGCGCCGCTTGTCACCCGCGCTACCGCTGGCTGGCCCTGGGCTTGGCCCTGGCATTAGTTGGCAATTTTCTGTTGCACCTGGACTTCCAGTTCCGCGGCAGCCTGTTTCTCTATGCGGGCCACATGCATTTCCTTGTGCTTGGCCTCGCCGCCGGTCTCGCGCCGCATCTCTCGGCGCGTAGTGTCCTGGGGCGTGTCTATGCCGGCTTCGTGCTGTTGCTGGGGCTGCTGATCGCTGCCAATAATTTACCGATTCTTTTCAGCTTCACCGGTGATTTCCAGGCGGTGCAGATGCCCTGTGTGAAGCCCTGTTTCGACCTTACTCCGAATTAAATTCGATAGTCAGGACGAGCCGTACCGATGTAGTTCAGCGTCATCCTGCCTACCCGTAACCGGCCGGCCCTGTTCGCGCAGGCGCTGGCCTCCGTGCTTGGCCAGGCAGGCACGCGTTTAGAAGTGATCGTGGTCGCCGATGGCTGCGATCCGGCGCTGCTACCGGCCTACCAGCCGATCTGGAACGCTGCGGGCGGGCGGCTGCGGGTGATCCATCTGCCGCTCTCCCCCCCCCCGCGGTCACGGCCAAAGCCACGCCCTGAACCTGGGCGTTGCGTCGGCCAGCGGGGACTATGTCGCTTTCCTCGACGACGATGACGTGTGGACGGATCCGGGCTACCTCGCGCGGCTATCGGACATGCTGGCGGCCGCTCCTGCGCCGGTCGATCTGCTGCTGGCCGATCAGGCTGCCTTCCAGGATGGCGATAGGATCGCGCGACCGATCTGGATCGAGGATCTGGGTGCGCGGCTCCCGATCCTCCGTGCGCCGGACGCTTGCGGAGCTTATGTCGTGACGCCGGCCGAGTTGCTGACGGCACATGGCTTCTGCCATCTCAACACCACTGTCGTGCGCCGCGAACTGTTCCTGGTTCTCGGCGGCCTCGACGAGAATATCCGCTACGAGTGCGATCGGGATTTCTACCTGCGGGCGATAGATGCCGCGACGCGGATCGTCTACCGGCCGGGTATCGTCGCACGCCACAACATCCCCGATGCGACACGTCAGGATAACATGTCGACGACCGTCTCGGCACTTGAGAAGCGGCTTTTCCAACTACGGGTACTCGATCGAGGCCTACTCTTCGCCCGCGATCCTGCCATCCGGACCCATGCGCGGCGCCACAAGGGATATGTGCTGAAGGCGATGGCGGAGGAGTTGACGCGTAGCGGGCGCCATGCCGCCGCCAGCCGTTACGCCTACGAAGCGCTGGCTTTCGGCTGCAGCCTGAAGTGGTTGGCCTATACTGGTTATCTGGGGTTACGAGGCCTGCTTGCCGGAGGCGACGAGGGTCCCCGCCCAGGCTGAGCCTGGGCGGGCCATGTGGCAACCTGTGATACCAGCGGCACGAGGCTTTGGCTCGTGCTGTTCGCCATTCTCGAGGCTGCTCATCCCGCTCTCTCCACCCCCGCCCCGAAGAGGGCGGAGTGGACCAGTGGGCAGCCTCATCGCATCAACGGCGGGGAACATCCGGGCCAGGGGGCTCCGGATCTGGACTGCCTCCAATGACCTTGACGGGGGCGACCTGCCGCAGCACGGCAGCGATGTCGGCCGGTGTTGCGGCTGTTCCATCCAGTCGGAACAGTCTTACTCCGCCCTGGCCGTGCGGCCGTTCGAACACCAGGCGCCAGCCGGGCTGACCTGCGTCGGCCAAAGACGCCAACTGCTGATTATGCAGCATCGCCATGCTGCGCGGCTCGTCATCCAGCACCAGCCAGCCGATCCGATGTTCCGCGATCCACTTCGCGGTCTCCGCTGCACTGCTGAAACGCGGCCGGTAGTCGAAACCCATGAAATTACTTGTTGCGAAGGCCTTGCTGGCCCGGATGACGTAATGCGCCCGCGAGGCATCGAAGGCAGCGAAGGCGGCGATCAGCGCACCCTCGCCATTCGGTCCGGCCGCGACCAGCACGAGCGGTGCAGACTCCGGCGCAGCGAGTAGGGCGCGCGCCACCTTGTTCATCGTGTCTGGCGAGGTGGGCGGCACACGGAACGTCAGACCGGCGTTGAGGATGAGGCCGACGACGACCGCCGTGGCCGGCAGCCACCGCGAAACCGTCTCGGAGCCACGACACAGCGTCGCCGCCACCATAGCAATCCCGCATGCGGACACGATCAGCACACAGGGCAGGATGGCGATCAGATAGCGCGGACTGAGATCCGCTGGTGCGACGATTTGGAACAGGAAAAGCCCGACGGCCGCGGCGGCGCAGGACAAAATTGTTTCTTCCCGATTGCCACGCCGGGCGCGCCGGCTGAACGCGACGACCGCCACGGCAAAGCCCGCAAGGGCGACCGGTCCGAAGCTGTCCAGGGCCGCCCGGCTGAAGGCCGGGATGGCGCGCGCGGTATAGTCCATGCCCCAGCTATAGACGAACCCGTCCGACGCGATTCGGTAGGTCAGCGCATACCAGGGCACTGTCAGGAGCAGCACGATCCCTGCCGAGAGCCAGGTCCGCCAATTGGCGAGCAGACGCAATTGCCCACTGAGCGCCACATAGACGATCGGCAGCAGCCCGAGGCCGAAAGCGTTCCCCTTAGTCAAGATCGCGGCGCTGGCGACCAGCCCGAATACGACTGACCAGATGGCGCGGCCCGAGCGTACATAGGCCGCCCAGGCCAGTGCCGAGAGCACGACCAGGACGGCGAGGAACGTATCGAGCATGACGGTGCTGATGTTGCGGAGCAGATACGGGGACGCCAGCACGGCAAACCCTGCAGCAGCGCCGATAATGCTTCCACGCCACCCGCGCCCGGCGTGCTGGTATACGACGGCAGCGGTGAGCGCGGCTGCGGTGCCCGCGATGGCAGCCTGGAAGCCGAGCGCTGCCGCGAAGCTCACGCCGGTGAGCAGGAAGACGCTTGCCTGAACCAAGTGAAAGAAGGGCGGCCAATGCCCGATCGAAACCCGAGGCAGATGGGCGTAGTAGTCCAGCGCGAAACGCACCGGGTTCGATCCCAGGCCGAGCAAGGCGTAGTCGCGGATCATGGCGGAACTGACGAAATGTCCTGCCTCGTCCCCGGTCCGCCCAAGGTCGCCCGCCGGCGCCATGGTGTAGGCCTGGATTGCCACGCAGAGGCCGATGAACAGGAGAAAGCAAGCTGCGGCCCAGAGGCCCGGCTGCACCCGCCACCAAGTTCCGGATTGCACTTGCCCTATCGAAGACAGCTTCATCCTGGAGTCTGTCATAGTAACCTACATTCACCGGATGGCTGCCGGAAGCAATTTATCGATACGAAATTAACCGCATCGCAGCGCCGTGCTCAACCCGGAACCGTGAGAATTATGCATGATGGCGCCGCCAGCGCGTGAGGCCATCACCCGCGAGGCTCCGCTGATCACGGGCGCCGAGATGGTCGCCTTCTTCGAGCAGATCGCCGACCGCTATCCGGCGGCGCGCACGATCACCCTGGTGCTCGACAGTGCCAACTATAACCGCGCCAAGCTCGTGCGCGAGTGGCTCGCCAGGCCGGGATGCCGGGTGTGCGGCTGATCTACCTGCCGCCCTACGCGCTGAACCTCAACCTCATCGAGCGGCTGTGGTGGTTCTTCAAAAAGAAGACCCTCTGGAACACCCACTACCCGAACTTCGCCTACTTCCGCGCCGCCATCCACGCCTTCTTCGCCAACCTCGGACAGTGGTAGGACGAACTCGCCTCCCTCTTGACCAACCACTTTCACCTCATCGGCGAAAAACCAAAACAGATTCCGGCGGCGTAGGGGTTTACCAATTGCGCGAGGCTTTGACTCGTGCCGAGCGCCCGAACGGGTGCCGCGGCCAATGCCGCGCAGCCCAGGAAACTTGAGGTTTCCGCCCGGCGATTGAGCGGTCAAAGGATTTGACGGCGGAATCGCCGCAACCGCTGAATCCCGCGATGAAACAAACCGTAGAGCAACCGTGAAGCAAAGTGCGTGCGCGAAGGCGAACGCACTTTGCTCCACGCCACCGCCCCGGTTCCATGGCAGGCGCAGCGCCGGGCGCAACCAAAGACCGCGCCCCGCACCACGCCTGGCATCTCAGTCCTCCTCCACCCCCAGCGGCAGCCACAGCACATCCTCGATCCGTCGCGCGCTGGTGGCCAGCATGGCCAGGCGGTCGAAGCCCAGCGCGATGCCCGCTCAAGCCGTGAGGCGCCACGGGTCAATGCGGCGCCGCGACCGCAGCGACTTCGCGCCACTCTACGTGCTCCTCCGCGAGAGACTGGTCACCCGTCTCTGGCGAGGTGCCTAGAGGGAATCCGGACGAGGCAGGAAGTGGATCGCCTACCGGGGAGCATACGCCGTGGCCGAGCAGATGGCTGGGGGCTCCGCTGTGCATCCCTGAGGCTCATTGTTCCCAAAGGGGCCAGGAGTCCGGTGGCATGTTCGATTTGCAGCTGAGCCAGAGCGCCATCCTTACGCTGACCATCCTTGGCGGGGTCTTCGGGATGCTTTGGCTTCCCGCCATCGCATGGGCCTTGATGGCGGCCTCGAAGGGCGCCGCGGATGCCGAGCAGGGCTTGCGCGATCGTGGTCCGCAGAGGTAGTCCCCCCGAGTGTGCCGTGAGTGCAACGCTCTCGGGTCGTTGATGCATGGCGGCCAGAGGACGTGAAGCGGATTGTATTCTGCACGGCCATCCGTACGGACGATCCCGCCCGCATCACCCGCCACCGGGCCTATCTCCGGGCGCTGGAAGGCGTGGGGGTCGATGTCCTGCGGGGCTACTTTGCCCAGGAGCAGCGCTGGTGCCGGAGTTGCGGCACCACCTGGATGCATCCGAGCGAGAAGGAGGGGGACACCTCCCTGTCGATCACGGTCATCGACGACGCGCACCGTGACCGCTTCGACGTGGCCTACCTGGTCACAGCCGACGGTGACCAGGCACCGGTGGCCCGCATGATCCGTGACGGCTTCCCGGCCAAGGAGTTGGTGACCGTGGCGCCGCCCGGCCGCTCCCACAACTACACCATCCTCCAGGCGGCCAGCCGCAAGGCGTCGATCACCGAGGCACTCGTCGAGCGGTCCCTGTTCGACAAGGCAACCAAGGACACGGCGGGCAACCTCGTGCTGAGGCCCCGGGAGTACGACCCACCGCCCGGATGGGTGCCGCCGCACCTGCGTCCCAAGAAGGGTTCCTGATGTCCGATTCGGAGGAGGCAGGGCAGGGCGGGCCACCCGCGGTGCGCCGACGGCCGCATCCTCGAGAACGCCTTCGATTCGGTGATCCGGCGTAAGCGTAAGCCGACCGCCACCTTGCATTGACGGTGACGGATCGCTGAATTCGCGGGCATGACGCACGACGCGACAACGGCGGGACAACTCGCAAGCAGCTCATACGACGGTCGTAAGAGCGGTTCCGGATCTCGGC
>CAITYE010000340.1 GCA_903896535.1 uncultured Paracraurococcus sp. | reverse complement strand
TGAAAAAGGAGGAACCGCGCATGCGCCTGCCGCGCCGTGCCGCGCTCGGCCTGTTCGTTGCCGCGCCGGCCATTGCCCAGCCAAAACCCTGGCCCAGCCGGCCGCTCCGCTGCCTCGTGCCCAGCGCTGCGGGGGGGTATGAGGTTTATGCGCGCATCCTGGCGCCGCGGCTGAGCGAGCTGCTCGGCCAGCCGGTGGTGGTGGATAATAAGCCCGGCGCCAATGGCACCATCGGCATGCAGGAAGTCCAGCGCAGCCCGGCGGATGGCTATACCTTCATGTTCGCCCATGTCGGGGCCATCTCGATCAGCACCGCCGTCTATCCGAACATGCCGCTGGACCCGGTGAAGGATTTCGCCCCCATCGCGGTCGCCGTGACTTCCCCCCTGGTCTGGACCGCCAACCCCGAGGCGCCCTTCCGCACCATGCCCGCCCTGGTGGAAGCGGTCCGCCGGTCCCCCGGGGAATACCGCTACGGCCTGCCCGCCTCCGGCAGCATCCCGCATCTGGTGGCCGAGGAGTTCAAGTATCGCCATCGCCTGGACCTGCCGGCGGTGCCCTATCGCAGCACGCCGCAATCGCTCCTCGCGGTCATCTCGGGCGAGGTGCCGGTGACGGTGGACAGCCTTGGCGCCAGCTTCCCGCACATCGCCTCCGGCCGGCTGCGGGCGCTGGGGGTGACCGCCGCCGCGCGGCTGGATCGGCTGCCGGAAGTGCCGACGGTGCTGGAAACCGGCCTCGATACCCGCGAATGGCTGGCCTGGTACGCCTTCATGGCACCGAAGGAGACCCCGCCCGAGGCCATCGCCCGGCTGAACGGGGCCATCAATCAGGCGCTGCAGGAAGCGCCGATCATGACCCGCATCCGGGAATTGGGCGCCTCCCCTAGGCTGACCACGCCGGCTGAGACGCTGGCCTTCATCCGCGCCGAGCAGACGGAGTTCGCCGGCATCGTGCGGGACGCGAAGATCCGGGTGGAATAGCCGGGGCTGGCGGCGGCGCTCAGCCCTCCAGCACCGCCACCACCTGGCCCTCGGCCACCACCTCGCCCTCGGCGACGCCAAGGCTGGCCAGCGTGCCGGCGCGCGGCGCCAGAACCGGGATTTCCATCTTCATCGATTCCAGGATGAGCACCGGCTCCTCCGCCGCCACCGCATCACCGGGCGCCTTGAGGAGCTTCCAGACCGAGCCCGCGATCTCCGACTTGATCTGCACCTTTGCCATGCGCGTCCCCCATTGCGGGCCGGTCCGCGCCCCCGGCGCGCCTGGCCCGGGCCGAGTAGGACACGCCCGGCCGGCGGCAACAAGCCGCCCCCGGCTCGACAGCCGCGCCGGATGGGTTCAGCCTTCCTGCAACAGTGTGGGGGAGAGGCGGCGATGCAGGATCCGCTCGGTTTCGGGGATCATCGCTACGCGCCGGTGCCTGGCTGGGGCCGGCTGCCGGACGGGATGGTCTTCGGCGATGTCGCCGCCGTCGCCACCGACAGCCAGGACAATGTCTACTGCTTCAATCGCGGCCAGCACCCGATGGTGGTCTTCGACCGCGACGGCAAGTTCCTGGCCAGCTGGGGCGAGGGCCTGTTCAAGCGGGCGCATGGGCTGCATTTCGGCCCGGACGATACGCTGTGGTGCACCGATGATGGCGACCACAGCGTCCGCAAGTGCAAGACCGATGGCACGGTGCTGCTCACGCTCGGCCTGCCCGGGCAGGCGGCGCCGATGTATTCGGGCCAGCCCTTCAACCGCTGCACCCATACCGCGCTCTCTCCGGAGGGGGACATCTATGTCTCCGACGGCTACGGCAATGCCGCCGTTCACAAATACTCGCCCGAGGGCAAGCACCTGTTCTCCTGGGGCCGGCCGGGCAGCGGACCGGGCGAGTTCAACCTGCCGCACAACATCGTCTGCGACGGGGCAGGGCTGGTCTATGTCGCCGATCGCGAGGCGCATCGCGTGCAGATCTTCAACGGCCGGGGCGAATACCAGGGCCAGTGGAACCACCTGCATCGCCCCTGTTCGCTGTTCCTGACCAAGGGCCCCTGCCCCTGCTGCTATGTGGGAGAGTTGGGGCCGGTGCTGGCGGTGAACATCAAGGCGCCCAATCTCGGCCCGCGCATCTCCATCCTGGACATGCAGGGCAAGGTGCTGTCCCGCTTCGGGGAGCTGGGCCAGGGCCACGGCCAGTTCTATTCGCCGCACGGCATCTGCGTTGACAGCCGGGGTGACATTTATGTGGGCGAGGTCGGCTACAATGCCTGGCCGCGCTATAACGACAACCAGCCCGCCCCCGAAGGGAGCGTCCGATTGCTGCAGAAATTCAGGAAGATCCCCTGACCATCGAGCGGAAGGAAACCAAGCCATGTCTGCTGCCCTGCGCCAGCCCGAAAGCAAAATGAGCGAGGCGGAGTGGAAAACGCGCTGCGAGCTCGCTGCCGTTTACCATGTCTGCCATCACCTCGGCTGGACCGACCTGATCAACACCCACATGTCGGCCCGCGTGCCCGGGGAGCCGAACCATTTCCTGATCAACAATTACGGCGAGATGTTCGACGAGATCACCGCCTCCTCGCTGGTCAAGATTGACCTCGACGGCAATGTCATCGGCAATGAGGCCAAGTTCAACGCCGCCGGCTTCACCATCCATAGCGGCATCTACAAGGCGCGGTCGGATGCCAATTGCGTCCTGCACACCCACACCCGCGCCGGCGGCGCCGTCTCGCTGCTGCCGCGCGGCCTCCGGCCGATCAGCCAGGACGCGCTGCATGTGCTGGATGACGTCGTTTATCACGAATACGGCGTGCCCGCGACGCCCGAGGAATGCGAAGCGCTTGGCCGGTCCTGCGTCACTGGCAGCTGCGTCGTGCTGCTCAACCACGGGCTGCTGACCCTGGGCCAGACCATCCACGGCGCGGTGATGCGGCTTTATATGCTGGAACGCGCCTGCGAGCTGGAATTGCTGGCCCGGCAGATGGATGAACCGCCGATCCAGATCGACCATGACGTGATCGAGAAGGCGGCGATCCGCATGCGCAAGATGCGCCAGACCGAGGGCTACGGGCTGTCCGAATGGCGCGGCCTGGTGCGGCAAGTGGACCGCAAGGGCTTCGACTACCGGGTGTAGCGGCCCAGCCGCAGGAAGCCGATCTCGTGCGGCGTGGTGCCATCCCCGCTGGCGAGATCGGCCAGGATCTCGCCCACCACGCTGCAGAATTTATAGCCATGCCCCGAACAGGGGGAGGCGAGCACCACCTGCGGATGCGCCGGGTGGCGGTCCAGGATGAAGTGCTCGTCGGGCGTATTGGTGAACAGGCAGGCGCGTAGCCCCATGGTCGGCCCATTGCCGGCGGGGAAGTAGCGGGCGGCGAAGGCGCGCAGCAGCGCCTCGTCCTCGGCGTCCACCTCCCGCCGCTGGCTCTCGGCCGGACCGATCTCGCCGCGATGGTGGTAGCGGCCGAATTTGAAGCCGGGGATGTCCCAGACGGGAAAGCCGTAATAGCGCCCCTCCGCCACTTCCAGGTTGAAGACGGGGAAGCGGTCCGGCGTGAACAGCTCCGGTGCGGTTGGTTGCAGCCAGGCCAGCACCTGCCGCTCCGGCTCGGCCAGCTCGGCCAAAGCGGGCACCAGATCGGCCATCCAGGCGCCGGCCGCCAGGATCAGCCGCCCGGCCTGATAGCGCCCATGTTCGGTGGTGACCGTCACCCCCTCCCCGCCCGGCGCCGCGTCCCAGCCCGACACGCGCTCGCGGGCGTGGATTTCGGCGCCGGCCGCCTGGGCGCCGCGGACATGCTGGATGATGGCGCGCTCGCTCATCACGAAGCCGCCCTCCGGCTGGAAGATCGCCTGCGTGGCGGCGGGCAGGTTGTAGCCGGGGAAGCGCCGGTTCAGCGCCGTGCCCGACAGCACCTCATGCGGCAGGTCGTGCAGGCGGGCGGCCGCCAGGGCGCCCGGGAAGATCTCGCCATCCTCCGGCCCGGCATCGAGGGAGCCGAAGGTGAACAGCACCCGCTCCCCGCCCGCCGCTTCCAGCGCCCGCCAGTTCACATAGGCCCGGCGCAGCAGCGGCACATAGGCCGGGTCCTCGTAATAGGGCAGCCGGATGATCCGGTTCACCCCGTGCGAGGAGCCCATGGCATGCGGGATGTCGAAGCGTTCCAGGCCGAGCACGCGCTGCCCGCGCCGCGCCAGGTGCCAGGCGGCGGCGCTGCCCATGCCGCCCATGCCGATGATGATGACATCGAAGCTCATGCCCGCCGCCGCGCCGTCGCCGCCGCATCGACGCTGCCATCGGCGGCCAGCACCACACCGTACTGTGCCGCGGCCTGCGTCGCATCGATGTAGCCCCAGGCCACGTCACGGGCGACCTTGGCCGGGTCGCGGTGGAAGGGATCGCCGAAGCCGGCGCCGCCCGGCATTTCCATGATCAGCCGGTCGCCCGCCGGGATGACCTGAAAGCCCTTGCCCTTCAGCGCCGCGCCGCTGCCAAGGGCAAGCCGGCCGAGCACCCCATCGCCGCCGCCTGCCCGGCCGCGCGCCGGATGCAGCACGCGTTCGTAGCGGGCGAAGATGCCGAAGGCGGCATCCTCGCGATTGGCGACCTCGATCCGCTGGCCGAGCCCACCGCGCTGCCGCCCGGCACCGCCCGAGCCCTGCCGCAGCTCCTTCCGCCAGACCACCAGCGGGGTCAGCGCCTCGGTGATCTCCACCGGCACGTTGCGGACGCCGGAGGGGAAGGGCGTTGCCGAAAGCCCGTCGAGCTGCGGCCTGGCACCGGCGCCGCCGGAATGGAAGCTGGTGACGTTGAAGCTGCGGGTCGCGCTGCCGGCTGCGCTCGTCAGCCCATGCCCGGCGGCCAGCGCAAGATTCCAGAGCGAGGAGGTGCCCTCAGCCGGCACCGTCTCCGGCAGCGCCTGATGGAAGCAGCCATAGACCAGGTCGGGCAGCATGTGGCCGATGGTGGAGCGGGCGAAGACCGCCGCCGGGCGGCCGGGGTTCACGATGCAGTTCTCCGGCGCCGAGATCGTCACCGCATCCAGCGTGCCGGTGTTGTTCGGCACCCAGGGCGCGACCAGCGCCTTCACCCCGAAGGCGGTATAAGCCTCCGTGTAGCAGAGCGGGCAGTTGATGGCGTAGGTCGACAGGCCGGAGGTGCCGGTAAAATCGACATGGATGGTATCGCCCGCGACGGTCAGCGTGGCGGCCAGCGTCACCGGCGCCTCGAAGCCGTCGACGGTCATGCGGTGCGACCAGCTACCCTGCGGCAGCTTGCCGATTGCCTCGGCCATGGCGGCGCGGCTGCGGCTGATGATCGTCTCGGCCAACTGGTCGAGATCGGCCAGGCGGTAGTCGTCCATCATGCCGAGCAGTTGCTTGCCGCCGGTCTCGTTGCAGGCG
>CAITYE010000339.1 GCA_903896535.1 uncultured Paracraurococcus sp. | reverse complement strand
CGCCAGTTCCTTGCGCCAGAACCGCCGTATCGCGGAGACGATATAGAGCGCGACGAACAACACGATGCAGAGCGCCGGCCGCCAATGCTGCTCGTACGGATAGGTGCCAAACAGGATGAAGCGGTGCTTCTCGGTGATCACTGCCCAGCAGGCGCCGATGCCCTTAAGGTCGCGGCACACCTGGGTCTGGTTGTTCGGCACCGACCAGATCGCATTGGCGAAGGCCCAGTCGAAGAAGCCCAGCGCCCAGCGGACGATCAGATAGCCGATCACCAGCGTCAGCGCCCCGTTCATCCAGGAGGAGAACAGGTTGGCCCGCATCCAGCCCAGCGCGCCGATCTGGCTGAGCGGCGGGGTCCGTGGCGCCGCCGGCGCGGTTCCATCCAGCGTCATGCCGCTCATGCCTCAGCGCTCCACCAGCGCGATGCGCCCATTGTACCAGTTCATGAACAGCGAGATGGACAGGCTGATCGTCAGATAGACCAGCATGATGATGGCGATGCCCTCAATCGCCTGGCCGGTCTGGTTCAGCGTGGTATTGGCGATGGAGACGATGTCCTGGTAGCCGATCGCCACTGCCAGGGAGCTGTTCTTGGTGATGTTCAGGTACTGGCTGGTCATCGGCGGGATGATCACCCGCAGTGCCTGCGGCAGCACGATCTGCCGCAGCACCTGGCCGCGATGCAGGCCCAGCGCCTGCGCCGCTTCCCACTGACCGTGCGGCACCGCCTGGATCCCCGCACGCACGATCTCCGCGACGAAGCCGGCGGTGTACGTCACCAGCCCGATCAGCAGCGCGAAATACTCGGGCGAAATATTGAGCCCGCCCTGGAAGTTGAAGCCGCGCAGCTTCGGGATATCCGGCGTGAAGGGGGCGCCCATCGCCGCCCAGATGCCGATCGGCACCGCCAGCATGGCCAACAACGCGAAGGGCCAGGCGGGCCGGTTGCGGCCGTCCAGCAGGCGCTTTGCGGTCGCCTGCCGGGCATAAAGCCAAGTGGCGATGGCGCCCAGAACGAAGGCCAGCAGCGCGAAGGAATGCGCATCGGTCCATTCGAACCACGGCAGCTTCAGGCCACGGTTCGACAGAAATACCCCCTCCGCCGGGTTCATCGCCTGCCGCGGACCGGGCAGGCCCTGCAGCAAGGCGTACCAGAACAGCAACTGCAACAGCAGCGGCAGATCGCGGATCACCTCGACATAGACGGCCGCTAGCTTGGCGAGCAGCCAGTTGCGCGACAGCCGGGCGATGCCGATCAGCGTGCCCAGGATGGTCGCGAGCACGATCCCGACCACCGCTACCTTCAGCGTGTTCAGGAAGCCCACGAGCAAAGCGCGGAAGTAGGTATCAGTCGGGTTGTAATCGACTAAGTGCTCGGCGATCGGAAGCCCCGCCTCCCGCCGCAAGAACTCAAAGCCGGTGGCTATTCTCCGGACTGCCAAATTGTGCGCGGTATTCGACCATAACCACCAGAACAGGCTGCCAACGATACCGACGACAAACACCTGCCAGACGATGCCGCGCACCCGTTCATCCGACCAGGATAGCCGGATGGGCCGCTTCGGCGGCAAGCGAAGCTGACGCGGGTCGGTCACGCTCTCGGGCATCGGCACGGCTTTCCTGGTGGCCGGGGGCGGCACGGCGCGGCGGGGGCCGCGCCATGCCTTGGCTGGCTCAGCGGAACGGCGGGGCGTATTGCAGGCCGCCCTTGTTCCACTGCGCGTTCGGGCCGCGCTGAATGCCGATCGGCTCCAGGTGACGCTTGAACACCTCGCCGTAATTGCCGACCGCCTTCAGCACGGTCACGCCCCAATTGTCGGCCAGCCCGAGCATCGGACCGAGGCCGCCAGTCTTGCCAACGATCCGCTGCACCTCTGGCCGCGGATCGGTCATCATGCTGTCCACATTGGCCTGGGTGATGCCAAATTCCTCGGCTGCGAGCAGCAGGTAGTGTGTCCAGCGGACGATATCAGCGAAGCGCGCATCGCCCTGCCGCACCCCGAGCGCCAGCGGCTCCTTGCTGATCACATCAGGCAGAATCAGGTAATCGGCGGGCTTGGTCTGTGCTGCCCGCGTCGCGGCCAGGCCGGAGACATCGGTGGTATAGGCGTCGCACCGGCCGGCCACGAAGGCGGCGACGATCTCCTCCAGCCGCTCGATCACCACGGGCGTGAACTTCACGGCCGCGCTGCGGCTCCAGTCGGCCAGGTTCTGCTCCGTCGTCGTGCCAGGGGCGACGCAGATCGTCGCGCCGTCCAGCTCCTTCGCCGCTTTCACCCCAAGGCTTGTTTTCACCATGAAGCCCTGGCCGTCGAAGAAGTTGATCGCCGGGAAATCGAGGCCGAGCGAGGTATCACGCGACAGGGTCCAGGTGGTGTTGCGGCTCAGCACATCCACCTCGCCCGATTGCAGCGCGGTGAAGCGAACCTGGGCGGTGGTCGAGACCAGCTTGACCTTGTTGGCATCGCCGAAAATCGCCGCCGCCAGGGCGCGGCAATACTCGACATCGAAGCCGCGCCAGACCCCCTGGCTGTCCGGCTGGGCGAAACCGGCCAGGCCGGTGTTCACGCCGCAGGCCAGTGTGCCGCGCGCTTTCACCGCGTCCAGCGTATTGGCCGGGCCGCCGCTCGGGGCAGCGGGCGCCTGGGCCAGCGCCGGGGCAGCGGTTCCTATGGCGAAGGCGGCGGCGAGGGTGCGCATTGCGGAAAGCCCGAAGGCCATGTTGTTTTGTCTCCTGTTAGCGCCGCCGCGTGGGCGGGCCGTCCCTGTTGATCGTTAATCTTCCCAGCAATTGCTACGCCAGGGCACCTACCGGCCCCGCCGCCCCGCGGCCCGGGCCGGCAGGCCAACATCGGCACGGCGTAGGTGGCGTAGCCCGCGGCGGCCGGCAACCTCCTTCCTACCCTGCCATCACCTGCCCAGAACCTCCAACCATTCCGCTATCACCGCGGCCTCGCTGTATTCGGACGCCACCCGGGCCAGCCCGGCCGCCCGCAGCCCGGCGGCCAGCGTCGGCTCGGCCAGCAGTTGCCCTGCCGCCCGGGCCACGGCGCCAGGGTCGTCCACCTCCACCAGCAACCCGTCGATGCCATCCCGCACCAACGCCGCTGGGCCCAGCGATTTCGCGGTGATGATCGGCAGGCCGTAGGCCCAGGCCTGGATCACCACATTGCCCAGTGGCTCGACCCGGGAGGGGAACAGGCAGATATCGGCAGCGCGATAGAGCGCCCCGGCATCCTCCCGCCAGCCGAGGAAGCGCACCCGGTCGGCGACGCCAAGTTCGGCCGCCAGCCGCTTCAGCGCCGCCTCCTCCTCGCCCGACCCGGCCAGCCAGAGATAAACCCCGGGAAGCTGCGCCAGCGCGCGCAGCGTCACGTCATGCGCCTTATCGTTGTGCAGGCGGCCCATAGAAAGCGCCAGCGGCACGCCCGGGGGCGTCGCGAAGCTGGTCCGTGGGAGGGCCGGCAGCCCGTCGATCGCGGCGAAGTTGCGGATATAGCGCACCCGCTCGGCCGGCCAGCCGCGGCTGATGATGGAACGGCAGATATCCTCGGTATTGCCGACCAGCAGGTCGCAGCCCCGATAGAAGCGCAGATTGTAATAGCCGCCATGCCGGCCGATCCGCCGCCAAGGGCCGGGTGGCATATGTTGCGCCGCGCGGCTCATCCAGCCGAGCAGCACCCGTGCGCCCACCACCTCGGCATAGCGCCGGACCCTTGGCCGGGTCAGCGGATCGAAGCGAGCGAAACGAAACACCCGGTAGGGGATGCCGAGCTCGGCCAGCGCCGCTTCGCGCGCCGGATGAGGGCGCAGCGCCACTGTCTGGGCCACCCCGGCGCGCTGAAGTGCTGCGGTCAGCGAGAGGAAATAGGTCTCCGCCCCGCCATCGATGGCTGATCCCATGAGGTGCAGCAGCATCAGCGCCCCGCTTCCGCCAGCACCGCGGCGATATCGCCATCGGCCGGCAGGCCGAGCAGGTGATGGCTGTGCCAGAGCGCATAGAACAGCAGGCTCCAGGCCGGCTGGGCGTCCTCCTCCAGCCGTGCGAAGACGGCGCCGACCTGCTCGGGCGTGAAGACCCGGGCGATGCCGGGCTGGCAGGCGACCAGCCGGGCCAGATCGGCCTGGCGCGGCGCCATCCAGGCGCCCACCGGCACGCCGAAGCCGCGCTTCTTGGCATAGGGCTCAGCCGCGGGATTGGCCTTGGCCAGCCAGTCCCGCAGCAGCACCTTGCCGTGCCGGAAGCGGGCCCGCAGCCGGTCCGGCAGGCTGTCGGCGAAGGCGATCACCTCCCGGTCGAGGAAGGGCGTCCGCCCTTCGATGCCCACGGCCATCAGGCAGCGATCCAGCTTGATCAGCAGGTTGTTCGGTAGCCATTCGGCATTGTCGATGGCCAGCAGCGTCGCCAGCCGGCTGTGCCGCGCCGCCGTCTCCCGCGCCTCGACGGCCAGGATGCCGGCATCCCAGCCGGCCAGCCTCGGCGCGCCGGGGATGCGGTCAAAGACCCCACGGCGGGATTTTCGGCGGCGCAGGAAAGCCGGCAACAGGGCACGGCGATAGCGGGCATAGCCGGCGAACTGCTCGTCCGCCCCCTCGCCGCAGAGTGCGACCTTGGCCCCGGCGGCGCGGGTCGCTACCGCCAGCATATAGGTGGGCAGCACGGCGGGGTCAGTGCAGGGGTCGTCGATCGCCGCGGCGATGCGCGGGGCGAAGCGCCAGAAATCCGCAGCCGCCATCTCCACCCGCTCACAGGCAACGCCCGAGGCAGCGGCGATCCGCAGGGCCCGGTGGCTCTCATCCACCCGCGCGGCGCCTTCATAGCCGATGGTCAGCGCCTGCACGGGCGTCGCCGAGACCTGCCGCGCCAGGGTCAGCAAAACAGCGGAATCGATGCCGCCCGAGAAATAGAGCCGCCAGGGCGTATCCATCCGCAGGTGGACGGCCAGGCTATCGCCCATCACCCGTTCGAAGCGGCGCAGCGCCTCGGCTTCGCTCATCGCCCGCGGGGCCCGGCCGGTGCCGGCGGGCAGGGCCGGGCGGTGCTGCCGGGTGGCGATGCCGCCGCCGGCGAGCGTCAGGGTCTCCCCCGGCAGTACGCGGTGGATGCCCGGGAAGATCGTCGCCGTCCCCGTAATGTATTTCAGCTGCAACAGCTCGTTGCGTTTGGCCGAGTCCTCCGCCGCTGGCACCAGCCCAGCCTCGATCAGCGCCTCCGCTTCGGACGCGAAGGCGAAGCAGGTCGCGGTCTCCGCATAGTAAAGCGGTTTGATGCCGAAAGGATCGCGCGCCAGGAACAGCTGGCCGGTGGCGGGATCGTGCAACGCGATGGCGTACATGCCGCGCAGATCGCGGCAGAAATCGGCGCCATCGCGCTCATAGAGCGGCAGGATCGGCTCGCAGTCGGAGGTGGTACCGAACGGCCAGCCCGGCAGCGCGGCGCGCAGCTCCGGCGCGTTGTAGATCTCGCCATTGGCTATCGCGGCGACGCCGGCGGCATTGCACAGCGGCTGGTCGCCGGTGACAAGATCGACGATGGCCAGTCGGGTATGGACCAGCCCGATATCGTCACGGCGCAGCACGCCGCTGCCATCCGGGCCGCGATGGCCGAGCGCGACGCGCAGGCGTTCCAGCACCGCCGGATCGACCGGGGCGCCGTTTTTCATCATGACGCCGGCGAGGCCGCACATGGCCACGGGGGTGGCCTGCGCCCCGGCCGGTGTCAACCCGAAGCCAGCCGTGCTAGCGATCTGGGATCGTGGATATCCTCTTCGTCACCGCCACCCGGATCGGCGATGCCGTGCTCTCGACCGGGTTGCTCGACCATCTGCTCCGCAGCCACCCGGCGGCGCGCTTCACTATCGCCTGCGGGCCGGTGGCGGAGGGCGTTTTTGCCCGTATGCCCCGGCGGGAGCAGACCATCCTGCTGCAACGCCAGCCCGGCCGCTGGCATTGGTTCGACCTCTGGCGCGCGGTCGCCGGCCGCCGCTGGGGGCTGGTGGTAGATTGCCGCGCCTCGGCCATTGCCTACCTTCTCCAAACCCGCCGGCGGGTTGTCGTGCCGGGTGGGCGGCGGCCGGAACATCGGGTGCTGCTGCTGGGGCGGGCCATGGGCCTAGCCCCGCCGCCGCTGCCCGTCGCCTGGATGGCGCCCGAGGATCACGCCCGGGCGGCAGTCCTCCTGCCCATGGCGGGGCCCGTCCTGGCGATCGGCCCGACCGCCAATTGGCCGAAGAAGGTCTGGCCGGCCGACCGCTTCGTCGCCCTGGTGCGGGCGCTGACCGGGCCGGGGGGCGCGCTGGCCGGGGCGCGGGTCGCGGTGCTTGGCGGCCCGGGCCCCGAGGAGCGGGCGATGGCCGCGCCGGTGCTGGCCGCGCTCGGGCCGGCGGCGATCGACCTGATCGGGGGGCTCGCTTTGCCGGAAGTGGCGGCGGTGATCGCCCGCAGTGCGCTGTTCATCGGCAATGATAGCGGGCTGATGCATCTGGCGGCGGCGACGGGGACGCCGACGCTTGGCCTATTCGGCCCCTCCTCGGTCGAACAATACGGGCCGGCCGGCCGGCGGGCAGCGGCAGCCGCGGCGCCCGACTCCCCGGCGCTCGAGTCCATGCCCGGCCTGACGCTGGCCACTGCTCTTGGCGCGGCGGAGGCTTTGCTCGCCGCCCCCCCTGTCGAGACTTGGCGGCCGGTCCGTCCCTTCGCGGAGGCAGCATGAGCACGCCCGCCATTTCCGCCCTGGTCGTCGCGCGCAACGAGGAAGCGCGCCTGGCAGCCTGCCTTGCCAGCCTCCGCGCCGCCGATGAACTGGTTGTCGTGCTGGATCGCAGCACCGACCGCAGCGCCGAGATCGCCCACGCCCATGGCGCGCGGGTGATCGAGGGTGCCTGGGCGCTGGAAGGTGAGCGACGGAACGCTGGCATTGCCGCCTGCACCGGGCCCTGGGTCCTGGAGATCGACGCCGATGAGCAGGTGCCTGACGCGCTGTGGCCGCTGATGCGCCGGACGATCGCGGCCACGCCGCACAGCCTGCACCCGGTGCGCATCGACAACTATGTGGGTGAGCAGTTGGTGCTGTATGGCTGGGGCGGCAGCTTCGGCACCACGACCAAGAACATCCTGTTCCGCAAGGGCGCGAAGGCCTGGCGCGCGCAGCGCGTGCATCCGGGCGTCGACTGGACCGGCACGACCGGCGCGGTGATCGACGCGGTTGGGATCCGCCACGAGGTCGATCGCGACATCTCCGACATGCTGCGCCGGCTGGACAGCTACTCCTCGGCCAAGGCGGCCGATCTGCTGGAGGCGGGGGAGATCGGCTCGCTGCCCGACAATGTTCGGCGCTTCTTCTCCCGCTTCCTGAAATGCTACGTCTCCCGCCAGGGCTATAAGGGCGGCGGCTTTGGCTTCCTGGTCTCGCTCTGCGCGGGGCTCTTCCCCCTCCTCGCCCACCTCAAGGCGCGGCTGGAGCCGGAACGCTACCGGGCGAAGCCGCCGGATCCGGGCTGACCGTCACCGCGCCCTCGGCATCGACCGCGACGTGCAGCGGCCCCTGCCGCCCGGCGGCGAGTGCCGCGGCCAGCAGTTGATGCGACAGCGCCGAACGGTCCAGCAGACGGGGCGGATCGTCCTCGGCCAGGGTCAGGCGGAGTGCACCCGGCGCGACGACCAGCGCCGAGAGGAGCGGCCGCAGCGCGGCAACGACGGTGCTGGCGCGAACCGGCTCCGCCGCCGCCGGGCGCAGCAGATCGCAGACCGCGCGCAGCAGCAGCGCCAGCCGCTCCATCGCCGCGTCGATCCGCTCCAGCCGGCGCAGGGCGGCTGGGTCCTGGGCGTCGCGCCGCAGCAGATCGAGATTGCCGCTGATCGCCATCAGCAGATTATTGACGTCATGCTGCGCTGGTCGGCCGAGGCGGCCGAGGAGGGCGAGCCGCTCGGCATCGGTCACGGCGGCGCTGCCTCGGCGATGGCGCGGAACAGGCGGGCCGGCAGGCTGCCGCCGCTCACCTCCTCCATCGGCCGGCCATCATCGTTGCCGAGCCAGATGCCAATGACGCTGCCGCCGGTGAAGGCGATGAACCAGGCATCGCGGAAATCCTGCGTCGTGCCCGTCTTGCCGGCGACGAGGCGCCCGGGCAGCGCTGCCGCCCGGCCGGTGCCGCGGGTGACGACGGCTTCCAGCATCTGTCGCAGATCGGCGACATCATCCTGCGCGGCGGCGCGCAGCGGCAGGGTGCGCGGCACGTCCAGTCGCTGCGGCCCGGCATCGGCGCGTTCGATCGCATAGGGCATGATCCGCTGCCCGCCATTGGCGATCGCCCCATAGGCGGCGGTGAGTTCGAGCAGCGTCACCTCCCCGGTGCCTAGGGCGATCGAGGCATTGTTCGGCAGGTCGCCGGTCATCCCCAGCCGGCGCGCCAACGCGATCACCGGCCTTGGACCGCCCGCGCGCTGCAGCACCCGCACCGCCGCGGTGTTCACCGAATAGGCCAGCGCGTCCTCCAGCGTGATCTCGCCGCGCGGCTTCCAATGACCATTGCCTGGCGACCAGCCGCCGAGGGTGAGCGGCCCATCGGCCACCATTTCGTCAAGCGTCGCGCCCTTCTCGATGGCGGCGAGGAAGACCAGGGGCTTGAAGGCCGAACCTGGCTGCCGGCGGGCATGCACGGCGCGGTTGAACTGGCTGTCGCGGTAGTCGCGCCCGCCCGCCATGGCGCGCACCGCGCCCGAGGCGGCATCGAGGATGACGACTGCGCCCTGGGTGACGCCAGCGCGCAGGCCTGGGCCGGCCAGCAGCGCTTCCAGCTTCGCCTCCACCACCGTTTGCAGCCGCGGCTCGAGTGTCGCCCGAAGAGTAAGGTCGGCATTGCCGGGAAACAGGCGTGGCAAATCGGCCAGCGCCCAGTCGGCGAACCAGCCGGCCTGCCCGACCGATGGCGGCGGCAGGCGCATGCGGCCGAGCTCCACATCGCGTTCTGCCGGTGTGATGGCACCGGTCTCGACCATCGCATCCAGCACCTCGGCGGCACGGGCCACAGCGAGGTCGGGCGAGGCACGCGGGTTGAAGCGGGAGGGCGCCTTGGGCAGGCCCGCCAGCAGCGCCGCCTGCCATACCGCGACCCGCCGCGCGGGCACGCCGAAGAACAGCCGCGCCGCGGCGTCCACGCCATAGGCGCCGGCGCCGAGGTAGACGCGGTTGAGATAGATCTCCAGCAGCTGGTCCTTGCTGAAGCGCCGCTCCAGCCAAAGCGCGAGGAGGGCTTCCTGTACCTTGCGGCGGATGTTGCGCTCCGGCGTCAGGAACAGGTTCTTGGCGAGCTGCTGGGTCAGGGTGGAGCCGCCCTGCACCACCTCCCCCGCCGTCAGGTTGGCATAGAGCGCGCGGATCAGTCCGAAGGGGTCGATACCGGGATGGCTGCGGAAACGGCGGTCCTCCACAGCCATCAGCGCGGCCGGGACATAGGTCGGCAGGTCCTTGAGCCGGACCGCCTCGCCGTACAGATCACCTTGATGTGCGAGCGGCTTGCCGTCCTGCGCGAGCAGGGTGACGGCGGGGCGCCGGGTGGTGGTGGTGGCGATGTCCGGGCTGGGCAGGTCCCAGGTGAAATACAGGAGCGCCGCGGCACCGCCGACCAATGCAAAGACGAAAAGCTGGATCAGCCAGCCGAACAGGCCGCCGCGGCGACGCCGGGCGGGTAAGGGGCGGGGGGCGACGGTGGCGGCCATCCGCGGCGGCGGCGCTGGCTCCGGGGGAAGCGGGCGACGGCGGGCGCGGGCGTTGGAGGCCGGCGGCATGTGCGGTGGAGTATAGCGTGCGACGAAGCCGCATTCCAATCTCTCATGATGGCGGCTGTTTGATGGGGGCGATGTATGGCTGACGATGCACAGGATCCGGATTCGCTGGCCGATATCGGGGGCTTGCAGCGGGATGGGCTGCTGCTGCTCTCTTACCTGGCGGAGACGCCCAACCGGCCCCTGATCTCGCCCGCGGTAGGCGGAGCGGAGGGGGTCGATCTGCAATGCTTCATCAAGGCGCCCGAGGCGATTGCCGACGATGCGGCGGCATTCGCCGCGCTGGTGCGCTCGGTCGATCTGCTGGGACGGGCGGCGGCGCCAGCCAACGCCGCATCGGTCCGGCTAACGCGGACCTTTCTCTTCGGACCAGGCCCGACGACCTCAGCGCAGGAAGTGCAGAGCGCGCGGCAGTTGCGACGCTGGACCACGGCCGTGCGGCTCGGCCTGTTGGTGGCGGCTGCCATCGCCATCGGCCTGCTGCTGAAGGTTGATCAGGGCCGCCGCATCGTCGGCCAGCTGAGTCAGGTGCGCGGCGATCTTGACCGTAGCTACAGCGAATTGGCCAAGCTCGACCGGGCGCAGGATTTCCAGACCTGGCGCTACGAGGTGGGGCAGCCGCCGGATGCCGTTCCGAATGACAGCCGGGCTGACCGTGACCGGCCAGCGAGCGGGACCATGGATCTCTGCTGGCCGCTGGATCAGCCGGCGGAGCGGCAATACCGACTGTTGCCCGCCAAGCCGCAGGCACAGGCGCTGTGCAGCCAACTTGTCCAACAGAAGCTGCGGGAGAGGCTGATCTATGCCCGTATCCAGTTGTGGAACTGCGACATGGTGCGGCTTAACCCCTTGCACTGGCCCGGCCTGATGCGGGCTGCGCCGGGGCTGGATAGTTGCGGAGCGACACCGCCGGGCCTCCACGCCGAGGATTGGAAGCGGACCGAGCTGCGTACCGCTGAGGTCGCACAGGGCATCTCGGGCTACCTGCTGCCGTTGCTGCTGGGTGGCATCGGCGGTGGGGTCTATGTGGTGCGGCGGCAGGATGAGGCGTTGCGCTCGGCAACGCTGGCCGCCAATGACGGCGTTGCCGCGGTCGGCCGTATCGTCCTCGCCGCGACCTTCGGCGGTCTGCTGGCCATGGTCTTCAGCACCGATGAGCCGGTTCGCCTGGGCAGCATCAGCCTGACTATCGCCGCCTGGGCGTTCTTCCTGGGCTATGCCCTGGAGACGGTGCTGAAAACGCTCGATGCGGCGATCGAGGGCGTGGTCGGCAAGCTGCGCCCGGCCGAGACCGAGAAGCAGAACGTGCCGGTATCGCCGCGCTAGAGCGGGATGCGTTGAGGCGGAATCGCCGAAGGCGCGGAATCGCGCGACCAAATACAAGTTTCAACAGAGCACGTGAACGCATGTGAACGCAGCATGCTCTAAAATAGGCGGCGTTCTGATGGATTACGGGGCGATCCATTAGGACCGAGATAACCTGCCCGAGAGTCGGTGCTCTCTAGGTATTTTGCCGCGTAGTGCGGAGGTGCGAGCCTGAGTTGCCAAAGTCGTTGGCACATGCAGCTGGGCTGACGCGTTCGGGGAGTGCACCGAGCTTTCGCCAAGTGGTCTCCACGAGTCTTTGGCGGAGCGACCCGTTCAAGGGCCACTCACAAGTGGGACCATCCGCCCCAGCCGCCGGCCGCCGAAGATGTGGACGTGGAAATGCGGCACTTCCTGCCCACCATCGGCACCGATGTTTGACAGCAAGCGATAGCCGCTCTCCTCCAACCCGAGGTCGCGGGCGACGCCAGCAACCATGCGCCAGAAGCCGGCGATCGCCTCGGCGCTGGCGCCTGCATGGAAATCGGCAGCGCTGACCCAGGGGCCCTTCGGGATCACCAGCACATGCACCGGCGCCTGCGGCGCGATGTCGTGAAAGGCCAGGGCGTGCGCGTCCTCGGCCAGTTTTTTCGCAGGGATTTCGCCGCGCAGGATGCGGGCGAAGATATTGCCATCGTCATAGGGCGGCAGGCCGTTCGTCTGCATCGCGGGCAATCCTCGCTCAGGGCAGCTTGCTGGTCTCGGCGGCGCGGATGATGCCTTTTGGCCGCGCCGCCTTCTCAGCAATGCCGCTGATGCCCTCGCGCCGCGTCAGCTCCTGCCAGACTTCGGCCGGGGCTATGCCGGCATCCACCCAGACCACCAGCAGGTGATAGAGCAGGTCGGCGGATTCCAGGATGGTCTCCTTGCGGTTGCCCTGGGTCGCTTCGATCACGCATTCCACCGCTTCCTCGCCCAGCTTCTGCGCCACCTTGGCGGTGCCGCGCGCCAGCAACCGAGCGGAGTGGGAGGTGACGGCATCGCCGGCGAGCCGCCGGGATTCCACCGTCTGCCAGAGCCGGTCGAGTACCGTGGCATCGCCGCCGCCGGTGACCTCGAGCGGCGCGAGATGCCGGGCCTCCGCCCGCCGCACCGCCTTCTTCGGCCTGGTCGCGGGCAGCGGCAGGTCGGCCAGCGCGGCCGGAACCGGCACCGCCGGCGCGCGGCGCTTGGCCGGCTTCTTCAAGGGCTTCTTCTTCGTGTCCTTGGCCATTCAGGCGGCCTCCGCCAAGGGGCGCACCGGCAGGCTGGCCGCGGCGAGCGCGGCCTTGGCATCACCGATGCGGAATTCACCATAATGGAAAACGCTCGCCGCCAGCAGCCCGCTGGCCCCGGCCAGGGCGCCTTCCACGAAATGACCGACCGTACCGACCCCGCCGGAGGCGATGATCGGCACTGGCACCGCGCGTCGCACCGCCCGCAGCAGATCGAGATCGAAGCCGGATTTGGTGCCGTCGCGATCCATGCTGGTTAACAGGATCTCCCCCGCCCCGGCTTCCGCCATGCGCGCCGTCCAGCCGACGGCGTCGATCCCGGTGCCGCGCCGGCCGCCATGGGTGAAGATCTCCCACGCCCCCGGGCCGCTGGCGCGGGCATCGACGGCGACCACGATCGCTTGGCTGCCGAAGGCCTCGGCAGCGCGGCTCACCAAAGCGGGGTCGGCGACGGCGGCGCTGTTGATGCTGACCTTGTCGGCACCGGCCAGCAGCAGCCGCCGGCAATCCTCCACCGACCGGACGCCGCCGCCGACGGTGAGCGGGATGAACACCTCGGCCGCGGTCCGGGCGATGACGTCGTACATCGTCTCCCTGTTCTCGTGCGTCGCGCCGATATCGAGGAAGGTGATCTCGTCTGCCCCTTCGCGGTCATAGGCGCGGGCCTGTTCCACGGGGTCGCCGGCATCGCGCAGGGCCACAAAGTTCACGCCCTTGACGATGCGGCCATCCTTGACGTCAAGGCAGGGGATGACGCGCAGCGCAAGCACGGGCGGTTCCTTCACGGAAGCGGGGGGCGGCGAGATCGCGCATGCAGCGGAACGCGCCTCCGGTCAAGCGCGATGCGCCGTGCCACTTGCCCTGGCCGGCCCGATCTGGTGGCATACAAGATGAAGATTTGGAGACGGGAGCGAGCGGCATGGCGATCCTGGCATCAGCGACGACGGCGGCCGACAGCCGCCGAGCCATTGTCTCGAACGGCGTGGGGGCGCATCTGACGAGCTTCATCGGCGCCAACCGTTTCAATCCCGATGCTGCGCCGCCACCTGGGCCGGAGGCGCTCTACCCCATGGCCTTCCTGGTAGAGCAGCCGGCCGAATCCGTCGTCGCCGCGCATTTCCACGAGGCGAACCAGTGGCAGGTGGTGGTGGCCGGCGGCGGCATGCTGGGCAGCCACGCCGTGGCGGCGGGCGCGGTCCACTACAGCAACGCCTTTAGCGCCTATGGTCCGATCGCGGCGGGGCCGGAGGGGGTGTGGTACTTCACGCTGCGCAATGGCTACGACCGCGGCGCGCAATACCTGCCGGGCGCCCGGGCGACCTTGCGCGAGGTGAAGCGGAAGTTCCGCGAAGCGACGGGAGAGGGTGAGGCGGGGACACTGGTGCCGGAAGCAGATGATGGCCTCGGCGCCTGGCGGCACCGGCTGGCGCCGGGGCAGCGGCTGGTCGGGCCGGACCCGATGGGCGGCGAGGGGCAGTTCTGGGTCGTGGCCGAAGGCGCCCTGCGCGCCCCCTCCGGCGAGACGCTACCCCGCCTGTCCCTGGTCTTTGTTGCACCGGAGGAGCCGGCCTTCGTAGCCGAGGCGGGCGAGAGCGGCGCCGATTTGGTCCTCGTGCAATATCCGCGCGGGCGGGATCATGTGGCCGCCGATTGATCAGACGCGAGCGGCGCGGAGCGCGTCGGCAGGATCGACCCGCCCGTCATACAGCGCGCGCCCGATGATCACACCCTCAATGCCCTGGCCCGCCACCTTCGCTAGCGCCTCGACATCGACGATCGAGGCAACGCCGCCCGAGGCGATGACCGGCACCCGCACGGCTTGCGCCAGCGCCAGCGTCGCCTCCAGGTTCACCCCGCCCAGCATCCCGTCGCGGTCGATATCGGTGTAGATGATCGCCGCCGCGCCGGCATCCTCGAAGGCGCGGGCCAGATCGACCGCAGGCATGGTGGAGACCTCGGCCCAGCCTTCCGTCGCTACCATCCCACCGCGGGCATCGATGCCGAGCGCCACGCGCCCGGGGAAGGCGCGGCAGGCGGCGCGGGTGAAGTCCGGGTCCTTCAGTGCCGCCGAGCCGATGATCACTCGCCGCACCCCGGCGGCGAGCCAGGCTTCTACCGTCGCCATGCTGCGGATACCGCCACCGAGTTGCACCGGCAGGCCGGGAACTGCGGCGAGGATCGCCCGCACGGCCTCGGCATTGGCCGGGCGGCCGGCGAAGGCGCCATCCAGATCCACCACATGCAGCCAACCGAAGCCGGCCGCGGCCCAGGCGCGCCCCTGTGCCGCCGGGTCCGCGCCATAGATTGTGGCCTCCGCCATATCGCCGCGCTTCAGGCGCACCACCTGCCCGGCCTTGAGATCGATCGCGGGGTAGAGCGTCAGCGCCATCAGCGTCCCATCACCTGGCCGGTGCTGCGGCCGCGCCCGGGTTCCAACAGCTTGAAGTAAAAGTGGCCGGCGACGGTGCGTCCATCCACCCGGGCATAGGCTGGGTGCGTACCCCAGCACTCGTAGCCCATGGCCTCGAAGAGCTGGATCGCGGTGGTCTGCGTCTCCCGCACATCGAGGTTCAGCACCCGGTGGCCGAGCGAGGCGGCCCGTTCCTCCAACCGGTTCAGCATCAGCCGGGCAAGGCCGTGGCCGCGGGCATAAGGCGCGATATAGGCATGTGTCAGCGTGGCGCCGAAGGCCTGCGCTTCATTGTTCCGTGGCGGCCGGGCCAGCTGTGCGCTGCCGACGACCAGCCCGTCGAGCCGGGCGACGAACAGTTCCCGCTCCGGCACCAGCAGCACGCCGCGAAAATGCCGCTCCAGTGCCGCGCGACCCTGCGGCTCCAGCCACCCGAAGCCGCCGCCTTCGATGATGGCCGCATCGGTCGCCTCGCATAGCTCGGCAAGGTCGTGGTCCTCGAGCTCGGTCACGCGCTCGACCAGCAGGCTGGCCGCGGCGATCTTCGGCGTGGCGCTCACCGGCTCTCCCGTCATGGGGTCCATCGCGTCATGGGGTCCACCGCAGAAAATTGGCCAGCAGCCGAAGGCCAAGCGTGGCGCTCTTCTCAGCGTGGAATTGCGTGCCGGCGACGTTGCCGCGCGCGACGATCGCGGCAACCGGCCCGCCATAATCGGTGCTGGCGAGCACCTCCTCCGGCCGTCCCCCGCGGAGGGCATAGGAATGCACGAAATAGGCATGTTCGCCCGGCTGAATTCCGGCCAGCAGCGGATGGCCGGGGCGGAAATCGAGCGTGTTCCAGCCCATCTGGGGCAATGGCAGCGGCTGGCCGTCCGGACCGTGCGGGTCCATCCGGGCCATCTCCCCGGCGATCCAGCCGAGGCCCGGCGTCTCACCATGCTCCAGCCCGCGCCCCGCCAGTACCTGCATGCCGACGCAGATGCCAAGCAGGGGTACCCCGGCGGCGACCCTGGCGTGCAGTGTCTCGATCATGCCCGGCAGGGCGGCGAGGCCCCGCATGCAGGCGGCAAACGCGCCCTGGCCGGGCAGGATGATCCGCTCCGCCGTCGCGACCATCGCTGCCTCACGCGTCACCACCGGGCTGACGGGAAGGCCGGCACGCTCGGCCGCGACCACGCTGGCCCGCAGGACCGAGGCGAGGTTGCCCGAACCGGGATCGACGATCGCGACCCTCATGCCGCCGCCACCGGGCCGCGAACGAGATCGGGGCGGGCGTCGAGCAACCGGGCGAGCGCGCCATCGGCATCGCGCGCCGCGACGATGTCCGTCATCGTCCAGCCGCGGCGGGTGAGCGCCGCGCGGCGCAGATCCTGGCCATGCAAGCCCAGCAGCATGGCCGTGGCGAGCGCCACCGGCGCCAGCGCCCAGCCAGGTAGCAGAATCAGTGCCAGCAGGGCGACGCCGAGCCAGGCCAACGCCTCGAACCACAGCCGGTGGAGGAGCAACCAAAAGCCGCCGAACAGGCAGGCACCCCAGGCGAAGCTGTCCCGGAGCAGCAAAGGCCCCTCAGCCCGGGCGGCGGCCACGGGCGGCTGGTGTGCGGTGAAGACGCGCATCAGGCTTCCAGCACGCCCTTGGTCGAAGGCACGGCGTCGGCCGCGCGCGGATCGATCTCCACCGCCATGCGCAGCGAACGGGCCAGTGCCTTGAAGCAGGCTTCCGCCACATGATGAGCATTGCTGCCCGCCTTCAGCGTGACATGCAGGGTGAGGCCGGCATTGAAGGCGAAGGCGCGGAAGAACTCCTCGAACAGCTCGGTGTCCATGGTGCCGATCTTCGGCTGGGTGAAGGGCACCTGCCAGGCGAGGAAGGGCCGGCCGGAGAGATCGACCGCCGCCTCCGCCAGCGCCTCGTCCATCGGGATCAGCGCATGGCCATAGCGGCGGATGCCGCGCTTTTCGCCCAACGCCTGGCGCAGGCATTGGCCGAGCACGATGCCGACATCCTCTGTCGTGTGATGGTCGTCGATGTGCAGATCGCCCTTGGCCGCGACCGCCAAGTCGAACAACGCATGCTTGCCGAGGGCGGTGAGCATGTGATCGAGAAAGCCGATGCCGGTCGCGACCTCGACCCGGCCGGACCCGTCGAGGTCGAGGCTGGCCTTGATGTCGGTTTCGGCGGTGGTGCGCCGGACCTCAGCGCGACGCGCGGGGCTGGTGGAGAGCATCATCGGGACCACTAGCGCAGCGCGGGGGGGCGGTCCACGGCGCGGAAGCGCCGTGGTTGCTGCGGGCCAAGGTGCATGGTAGCGCAAGCGAGGTTCAGCGGCGCGGCGCGGCCATCCATCGAAAGGCTTCATCTTGGACCCCGGCAGGAACGGCCGCATCGCTCCCCTCGACGCGCTGCGTGGCCTTGCAGCCCTGTCCGTCGTGATCTTTCACTTTACCACGCGATACGACATTCTTTACGGACATACCGGTCCATTGCTCGGGTATTCGCCCCATGGGCATTACGGTGTGCAGCTTTTTTTCGGCATCTCAGGCTTTGTCATTCTGATGACCCTGGACCGGTCCGCGCGAGCGCTCGATTTCGTCGTCTCGCGTTTCTCGCGCCTGTATCCCGCCTATTGGACGGCGATCCTGCTGACCACGGGGATCGTCACCCTGCTTGGTGCCACGGATTTTCGCCAACCGCTGCTTGTCATCGTGGCGAATTTCACCATGCTGCAGGGGCTGGCCCTGATTCCCGACGTCGATGTCGTCTACTGGACCTTGCTGACGGAGCTTTGTTTCTAAGGCTGCATGCTTGGCATCTTCCTTACAGGCTGGCTGCGTAGGATCGAATGGCTTCTGATACTTTGGATTGGGCTCACCTGGCTTCGGTGGTTCTTTCCAGATCTCTCTTTCCGGATAGGTCTCGTGCTCGTGCAACGGCACATCGCCTTCTTCGCCCTGGGCATCCTGGCCTTTCTGGTATTCGCTGGCCGCCGCAGCCTGCTTGGCGTCTTGCCGATGGCCAGCTTCGCCATCTTCACAATGGTGGTCGTGGAAGGGCCGGAGAAGGGGCTGGTCGCGCTGCTGGTGGCGACGTTGCTTTTCGCCTTGGCCACGGGTTGGCTCGGCTGGTTGAATCAGCCTTTTCTGATCTGGCTCGGCGGTATCTCTTATTCGCTCTACCTGCTCCACGAAACGATTGGTTGGAGCTTGATCCGTTGGCTTGAAGCCGCCGGGGTGGAAGCCAATGGGCAGTTGTCATGGCGACCGCAGTATCCTTCGCCTTGGCCGCGCTGGTCACCCTGGTGGTGGAGCGCCCGGCGATGCGCTGGATTCGCGGCCGCTACCGCGCAAGCCAGGCGCAGCGTCCACCAGCGCCGCTCGCAAGCTGAAGGCGAGCAAACGGTAAGCCCCGGCGTTGAGGTGCACCCCGTCGCCGATCGAATGCTCGGGGCGCAGCCGGCCATCCGGACCGGCCAGCACGCCACCCGCCGTAACAAAGCGGCAGCCCGGTCGCGTGGCGCAGGCGGCGCCGATCTCCGCATGGGCGGCGCCAAGGCGTTCGGGGACGCCGGCGAAACGCGGCGCACGCTCCGGATCGACGGGTAATATGCCGGAGACGATCACGGGAAGCCCTGGCGGGATCGCGGCCAGCAGGCGCGCATAGGCCTCGCCGATTCCCTTGAAGTCTTGCCCGTTCCAGTCATTGATACCTGCATGCAGCAGCACCGCGCCGGCGCCTGACAGGTCCAGCCGGGCGGCGCGCCAAGCGACTTGCGCCACCGTATCACCGCCCATGCCAAAATTCTCGGCTCCTGGATGCAAGGCGCCTACGGCCATGTCCTCAACGATGCTATCGCCCAATACGGCAAGACCGCCTGCCAGCTGCGTGGCGCGGCGCGCCTGATGCACGGTTCGCGCGCCGTAGTCCTGCGCACGCAGCGTGGGTCCCCAGACTAGATCGGTGGCCCAGGGTCGGAACAGGATCTGCGCCGCTATCCAGGCCAGACCGACATGCAATGCGGCGAGGTAGCCCCAGCCCGCACGCCGTAACCATACCCGACCCCGCATGCGCCCATCTCTACCCAGGCGGAGAGGATCGGGAGCCATGGCGGTCCTGGCAAGGCGGGTGCGGTAGCGGGCGGGCTTGTCGCCGACCGGGCGGCGGACCATCTGCCCGGCATGTCAATGCACCAGAACAATGCCAGCGATCCACTCGGCTGGCACGGCACAACCATCCTTTCGGTCCGTAAGGCTGGTATGGTGGCGATGGCCGGCGACGGGCAGGTCTCGCTCGGCCAGACCGTGGTCAAGGGTAATGCCCGCAAAGTCCGCCGGATCGCCGGCGGCCGGGTACTGGCCGGCTTCGCGGGCGCCACCGCCGATGCCTTCACCCTGCTGGAGCGGCTGGAGGCGAAGCTGGAACGCTTCCCCGACCAGTTGGAACGGGCCTGTGTGGAACTTGCCAAGGACTGGCGGTCCGACCGCTACCTGCGCCGGCTGGAGGCGCTGCTCTCGGTCGCCGATGCCAAGCGCAGCCTGCTGCTGACCGGGCAGGGCGACGTGCTGGAGCCGGAGGATGCCGTCATTGGCATCGGCTCGGGCGGCAATTATGCGCTCGCCGCAGCGCGCGCCCTGCTGCCGGTGGATAACCTCTCGGCCGAGGAGATTTGCCGGCGGGCGATGAAGATCGCCGGCGAGATTTGCGTCTACACCAATGGCAATATCGTGCTCGAAACCCTGGAAGCCGCCTGACAATGTCCGACGCCGTAAACCTGTCCCCGCGCGAGATCGTCTCCGAGCTCGATCGCTTTATCGTCGGGCAGGGCGACGCCAAGCGCGCCGTCGCCATCGCGCTCCGCAACCGCTGGCGCCGCCAGCAACTGCCCGAGGCGCTGCGCGAGGAGGTGGTGCCGAAGAATATCCTGATGATCGGCCCGACCGGCTGCGGCAAGACCGAGATCGCCCGACGGCTGGCCAGGCTTGCCAATGCCCCCTTTCTGAAGGTGGAGGCAACCAAGTTCACCGAGGTCGGTTATGTCGGCCGGGATGTGGAAAGCATCATCCGCGATCTCGTTGAGGCGGCAATCACCCAGACCCGCGAGCGCTCGCGCAAGGCGGTCCAGGCCAAGGCGGAACTCGCTGCCGAGGAACGGCTGGTGACCGCCCTGGTGGGCGAGGGCGCCTCGGGTGAAACCCGCCTAAAATTCCGCCGCATGCTGCGCGGGGGCGAGCTCGAGACGCGGGAGATCGAGATCCAGGTGGCCGAGGCGCCGGGCGGCATGCCGATCGGCATGATCGATCTGCCCGGGGCCCAGGGGCTGCAGATGCAGAACATGCAGGAAATGCTGGGCAAGATGTTCGGCGGCCGCACCAAGCCGCGCCGGGCCACCATCGCCGAGGCGCGCACGCTGCTGCTGAAGGAGGAAGCCGACAAGCTGCTCGATCCGGAAGCTGTGGCGCGTGAGGCGGTGGCGGCGGTCGAGAACAGTGGCATCGTCTTCCTTGACGAGATCGACAAGATCGCCCGTGGCACCGACGCCGGTGCGCGCGGCGGCGATGTCAGCCGCGAGGGGGTGCAGCGCGACCTGTTGCCGCTGATTGAGGGTACCACGGTCTCCACTAAGCATGGGCCGGTGAAGACCGATCACGTTTTGTTTATTGCCTCCGGCGCCTTCCACCTCTCCAAGCCATCGGACCTGCTGCCCGAGCTGCAGGGCCGGCTGCCGATCCGGGTGGAGTTGCAGGCCCTCTCGCGCGAGGATTTCCGCCGCATCCTGACTGAGCCTGAGCATTCGCTGCTGAAGCAGTATGTGGCGCTGCTGGAGACCGAGGGGGTGCGGCTGGACTTCGCCGAGGATGCGGTGGACGCGATCGCCGACCTCGCCGCCGATATCAATGCACGGGTCGAAAATATCGGCGCCCGGCGACTGGCAACGGTGCTGGAGCGGCTGCTGGAGGAAATCTCCTTCGGCGCTACCGACCGGCGGGGGGAGGCGATCACAGTCGATGCCGCCTATGTGCGCGAGAAAGTGGCGCCCCTGGCCGCGAATGCCGATCTCAGCCGCTACATTCTCTGACGCATGCTGCGTTTACTTACGTTCAAGCCGCATGCTCTAAAATGTTGTTTTCAAAGTAATTTTACGCGTTCGAATAAGGTCATCTGAACGGACCTTGCTCTCAGGCCAGATCGGCGAAGGCGGCTTTGCCTGAGCGGTAAAGCCGCCGCGCGCGGGGCTGGGCAGGGGCTCACGTGCCGGCCGCTTTCGGGCTATGGGAGAAGCCTCTAACGGAAGCTGCCTCGGCCCATGGACCTGATCGCCGCGCTCTCCGCCCTCGCCATGGGGGTGCTTGAGGGCCTTACCGAATTCCTGCCGATCTCCTCGACCGGCCACCTGATCCTGCTCGGCCAGCTCATCGGCTTCGAGGGGCCGCCCGGTAAGGTCTTCGAGATCTCGATCCAGCTTGGCGCCATCCTCGCCGTGATCTGGATCTATCGCCGCACCCTCTGGGACCTCGCGCTGGGCATGTGGCGGCCGGGGCGGGAGCGGTTCTATGCGACCAACCTGATCCTCGCCTTCCTGCCAGCGATGGCGATCGGCCTGCTGCTGCACAAAACCATCACCACCCTGCTGTTCAACCCGACCGTGGTCTGCATTGCGCTGATCCTGGGCGGCATCGCCATCATCCTGATCGAACGGATGCGCCCGGCGCCACGGATCCATTCGGTGCCGGAGATCGGCCCCTTGGCGGCGCTGCTGGTGGGCTTCGGTCAGGCGCTGGCGATGATCCCCGGCACCTCCCGCTCCGGCGCCACCATCATCACCGCGCTGCTGCTGGGCGTTGATCGCAAGACCGCAGCCGAGTTCAGTTTCGTGCTCGCCATCCCGACCATGCTCGCGGCTTCGGCCTATTCGCTGTGGAAGGTGCGCGATCAGATCGGCAGCGAAAGTCTGGCGCAGATCGGCATCGGCTTCCTGGCCGCCTTCGTTGTCGCCTTCGTGACGGTACGCGCGGTGCTAGCGGTGATCGGGCGGATCGGCTTCACGCCCTTCGGCTGGTACCGCATCGCGCTGGGGACCATCGGGCTGGTCGGGATGTTCCTGCTGGGCTGAGGCTGGCTAGCCCACCCCGTCCAGGCTGCCCGGCGCGGCATTGCCGCCGCAGATGATAACCCCCACTCGCGCCCCCGGCGGCGGCACCCAGGCGCCGGCCAGCAACGCGGCGAGCGCCGTCGCCCCGCCGGGTTCGGCCAGCAGCCGGCAGCCATCCCACAGCCGCTGCTGCGCGGCGCGGATCGCCGCATCGGGCACCAGCACGGCGGCGGCGACATGGCGCGCGGCGATCGGGAACATCAGCGCGCCCACCTGGCGCGCGCCGAGGCTGTCGGCCGCCAGCCCGCCGACCGGCGCCGGCACCGGCCGCCCCGCCCGCAGCGCCGTCGCCAAAGTGGGGCAGCCTTCCGGTTCCACGCTGATCACCTGCACGCTGCTGCCGGCAAACCAGGCGGCAATGCCGCCGATCAGCCCGCCGCCGCCAGTGGCCACCAGCACATGCGTCACCTCCGGCGCCTGCGCCGCCAGCTCCCGCGCCAGCGTCCCCTGGCCGGCCAACACCTCCGCCTGGTCATAAGCATGCACGCCAAGCGCACCGGTCTCGGCCGCCCGTTGCTCCGCGGCGAGGCGCGCCTCCTCATAGGTCGCCCCGCCCACCACCAGTCGCGCGCCATAGGCTTCGATGCGCGCGCGCTTGGCCGCGCCGGTCACCTCGGGGACGAAGATTTCCGCGGGCACCTGCAGGGCGCGCGCCGCATAGGCGACCGCGGCACCGTGATTGCCGCCGGAGGCGGCGATTACCCCGGCCGGCGGCAGGGCAGCGGCGAGCATGCGGTTGAAGGCGCCGCGCGGCTTGAAGCTGCCGCTCGCCTGCAGCAATTCAAGCTTCAGGCAGAGCGGTGCCGGGACGCCAAGCGCCCCGGCCGGCAGTCGCAGCACCGGCGTCTCACGGATGAAAGGGGCGATGCGTGCCGCCGCGGCGGCAATCGCCGCCTGGTCCACCGCAGGGTCGGGGGGTCGGGTTTCGGTCATGCGCGCCGGCGTCGCACGGCCAGGCCGGCGCCGCAACCGGCCGGCACTGTTCAGGGCTCGTGGCGCTTGGACTCTGCCGGTGTTTCTGCCAATGTCCCGCGCGGTGAACGGGATCCTTCTCCATGCCAGCGCGGTCGCCCTCGATGGTGGCGCGGTCCTGCTGCTGGGTCCCTCCGGTTCGGGAAAGTCAGATCTTGTGCTGAGGCTGTTGCACGAAGGCTGGCGGCTGGTCGCCGATGACCAGGTGGCGGTGACGGTGGTCGCAGGGGCGGCGCTTGCGGCGCCGCCGCCGGCGCTCAGCGGCTGGCTGGAGGTGCGCGGCCTTGGCATTCTGCGGGATCTGCCGGTGACCGCGCCGGTGCCGCTTCGCCTCGCCGTGGAACTTGCGGCCCGCGAGAACATCACCCGCCTCCCTGTCCCTGCCCGCATCGCGGTGGCCGGCATCGACTTGCCGGCGCTGCGGCTCGATCCGTTCGGCGCTGCTGCAACGGCCAAGCTCACCACGGCCTATCGGGTGGTCCGCGGCGAGGCTGCGCTGGTGGCGGGAGCATTCGCATGAACGCGCCGCCCGAAGCCCCCGCCGCCGCCCGTCCTGTGGTGCTGGTCACCGGCCTGTCCGGTGCCGGCAAGGCGTCCATCCTTCGGGTACTCGAAGATTTGAACTTTGAGACGGTGGATAACCCGCCGCTGCGGGTGTTGCAGGAACTGGTGGGCGATGGCGACCAGCCGATCGCCGCTGGCATCGATACCCGCACGCGCGGCTTTGTCGCGGCGGATGCGCTCGGGACGCTCTCATATCTGCGGGCGCGGAGCGATATCGCGGTCACCCTGGTGTATGCGACCGCTGATGATACGGTTCTGCAGCGCCGCTATACCGAGACACGGCGGCGGCATCCGCTGGCCCCTGGCGGCTCGCTCGGCAGCCGGGTGAGCGATGGTATTGCACGGGAGAAGGCGCTGCTCGAGCCATTGCGGGATGCCGCCGATCTGGTGATCGATACCTCTGAATTACCGGTCGCAACGCTGCGCCGAATGATCGAGCAGCGCTTCAAGCTGGAGGGTGCAGCGCCACTGGCGTTGCAAGTGATGTCCTTCGCCTTCCCGCGCGGCCTGCCGCGGGAGGCCGATCTGGTCTTCGATGTGCGTTTCCTGCGCAACCCCTATTACGACCCGGCGCTTCGCCCGCGCACCGGGCGTGACCCCGCCGTGGCGGCCTACATCGAAGCCGATGACGGCTTCGCCGAATTCTGGGGCCATTTGACCGGCTTCCTAGACCCCCTGTTGCCGCGCTATGTAGCGGAGGGGAAGAAGTACCTGACAGTCGCCATCGGCTGCACCGGGGGTCAGCATCGTTCGGTGCTGGTGGCGGAGCGGCTGGCCGAGCATCTGCGCGGCGGCGGTTGGCGGGTGGATCTCACCCACCGTGAACTCCCGGCCAGCGAGGGGGTGAGCGCCCCCCTCAAGCTGGCGGAAGCCGGTCCGCCCGGCACAGACGCTTTACCCGCACCGGCCCCCGCCGGCGCGACGGGGCGGGAGGCCCTGACAAACACCCGATGATTGGTTTGGTTCTCGTCACCCATGGCCGTCTGGCCGAGGAACTGCGTTCCGCCATGGAGCATGTGGTGGGCCCGCAGCGCGCGGTCGCCACCGTCTGTATCGGTCCCGACGACGACATGGAGCGGCGCCGGCAAGACATTCGCGACAGTATCGCCTCGGTCAACCAGGGCGATGGCGTGGTGTTGCTGACCGACATCATGGGCGGCACGCCCTGCAACCTCGCCGTCTCGCTGGCCGACCGCAAGCAGATCGAGGTGATCGCCGGCGTCAATCTGCCGTTGCTCGTGAAGCTGGCAAAGATCCGCTCGACCGAGCCACTGGCCGAGGCGGTGGACCATGCCGCGGCGGCAGGGCGAAAATACATCGCCGCCGCCGGCGACATCGTGACCGGACATAGCGACGATACCCCCAAAGGCGGCGGCGCGCGGTGAGCGGCAGCGTGCCAGAGCCGGGCGGTGAGCCTGGGCATGTGCTTCGCCGCAGCGTCCGCATCGTGAACAGCCGCGGTCTGCACGCCCGCGCTGCGGCCAAACTGGTCACCACGGCGGAGCGCTTCGCGGCCAGCCTCAACGTCTCCCGCGATGGCCAGCGGGTCCCGGCCTGCTCGATCATGGGCCTGATGATGCTGGGCGCCGGGCCAGGCAGCACGATCGAGATCGAGGCAGAAGGCTGGGATGCCAAGGAGGCGCTCGATGCCGTTGCCTCCCTTGTCGAGGCCGGCTTCCATGAAGACTGAGAAGCCCGAGCGGGCTGCGGTACGCGGGACCGAGGCCAGCCGGCGCGCGCCGGTGCGGCGCGGGCGTGAACAGGTGTTACGCGGTATCGCCGTCTCGCCCGGTGTCGCCATCGGGCCGATCTTCGATACCACCGAGGAACTGCCGGCGCTGCCCCGGCGCAGCATCCCGATCAGCCAGGTGGAGGCGGAGAAGCAGCGCCTCGCCGAAGCGGTGGCGCTCTCGCGCAAGCAGCTCGGCAAGCTCAAGACCCGGCTCGGCGTCCTGCCCGAGGAGGCGCAGGAGGAACTCGCACCGCTACTCGACGCCTACATCCTCATGCTGGGGAATTCCCGGCTGCTGCGCGGCGCCCGCAAACGGATCGAGAATGAGCATCTGGCCGCCGAGACCGCGGTCGACGACGAGGCGGAGGCGATTGCCGCGCTGATCCTGGCCACGCGGGATGACGACAAGGCCGGGCTGAACCGCCGCGCCAGCGAGGTGCGTGAAATCGCCCGTCGGCTGACCCGCAACCTGACCGCGACCCCCTTCCGCAGCCTAGGCAAGGTGCCGGTCGGCGCGATCCTGGTGGCCGAGGAGCTGACGCCGGCCGATGCCGCCTTGCTCGACCCGACCCGGATCGCCGGCGTCGCCACCGATGAGGGGGGGCCGGACGGCCACACCGCCATCATGCTGCGGGCGCTGGGCATTCCCGCCGTGCTCGGCTGCACCGGCCTGTCGGGCGCGGCGCGGCGGGGGGAGCAGGCGGTGCTGGACGGTGCCGCCGGACAGGTCGTGCTGCGGCCGGGCGAACGCGCGCTGGAGCGCGGCCGGGAGGCGCTGGCCAGCTTCGCGCGGGAACGCGCGCGCCTGGGCAAGCTGCGCCGGCTGCCGGCGATTACCACCGATGGCGAGCTGGTCGAGCTGCAGGCCAATCTGGAAATCCCGGCAGAGCTGCCGCTGATCGCCCAGGCCGGCGCCCAGGGGATCGGCCTGCTGCGGACCGAGTTCCTGTTCATGAACCGCGACGACCTGCCGGATGAGGAGGCGCAGGTCGCCGCCTATACCCAGGTGGTCGAAGCGATGGTCGGCGACAGCGTCACCATCCGCGTGCTTGACTGGGGCGGCGAGAAGGACATGGAAGCGCTGGGCCAGGGCGTGGCGCCGACCCATACCGGACCTAACCCGGCACTCGGCCTGCGCGGGTTGCGGCTGTTGCTGAAGCGGCCGGAATTGCTGGAGGTGCAGTTCGCCGCCATCCTGCGCGTTGCCGAAAAAGGCAAGCTGCGTATCCTGCTGCCGATGGTGACCAACCCGTCGGAGGTAAAGGCGGCCCGCGAGATCTACGACCGGGTGGCGCGGCGGCTGCGGCGGCGCGGCGTGGCCCTGCCTGACCTGCTGCCCGAACTTGGCGCGATGATCGAGACCCCCGGTGCCGCGCTGGCCGCCGATGCGATCGCGCTGGAGGCCGACTTCTTCTCGATCGGGACCAATGACCTGGCAATGTACACCCTGGCCGTCGATCGCGGCGAGGTCGATGTCGCGCATCTGTATGACCCGCTGCACCCGGCGGTGCTGCGCCTGATGCAATTTGCCACCGAAGCGGCGCTGCGGCTGCGCATGCCGGTCAGCGTCTGCGGTGAGATGGCGGGCAATCCGCGCCTGGTGCCGCTGCTGCTCGGCCTTGGCATCCGCAGCCTGTCAATGAATGCCAGCGCCGTGCCGCGGGTGAAGCAGATGATCCGCGGCCTCGATATCGGCGATTGCGCGCGGCTGGCGCGGCGGGTGATGGAGCAATCCGATCCGCAGCGTATCCACGAGCTGGTCGCGGAATTCGTCAGCCGCGCCGAGGCTGGGCGGTAGCGGCGCTATCCCTCCGCCAGGATCGCGTCGGCGATCTTCTCGGCGGTCATGAGCACCGGGAAGTTGGTATTGGCGCAGGGCACGACCGGGAAGATCGAGGCATCGACCACCCGCAGACCGCCGATTCCGCGCACCCGTCCGGCGGTATCGACCACCGCCATCGGGTCGTCGTCGCGGCCCATGCGGCAGGAACAGGATGCGTGCCAGACGCCGATCGTCGCCTTGCGGATGAAGGCTTCCAGCGCGTCCTCGTCCTCCATCACCTGACGAAAGGTGAAACCTTCTACCACGTAGCGATCGATCAGGAAGGAGCGCAGCGCCTGCGGCCCGTCCAGCAGGGCGGCGATGCCCCGGGTCAGCCAGCGGTTGCGCTCGTTCACCACGCCGATCGCCCGGACCCGGTCGCTATAGGCGGCGGGGAAAGGGTCGGTGGTCACGGCGGCCAGCGGCGCGCTCAACTGGATCGCCGCCAGCATGCGGAAGCCGCTCATCAGGCGCTCCAGGTCACGGCGGTCGGACAGCAGGTTGAACTCCACCTCCGGCTCAGCGCGCCAATCGGTTGAGGCAAGGCGCACCTGGCCGCTTTCCGAATAGGTCTTGTTGACGAAGGCGAGGAGCGAGGCAACCTGCTCCCCCACCGCATGCCAGGCGGATTTATTGGCGACGGCCACGAACATATCGCCGGCCGGCGCATCGGGGATGCCCGAGGAATAGCGCAGCCCCAGTAGGATATGCCGCCGCGAATGCTCCGCCTTGATGCGCGCCGACCGGCGGATGAAGGAGGAGAGCGAGATTGAGGGGTGGTCCATCAGCCGCTGCCCAACGCCAGGCAGCGCCGAGCGGACCTCGATGCCCAACTCCCGCAGATGGCCGACCGGGCCGATGCCGTTGCGCATCAGCATGGCCGGGGAATGGATGGCGCCGGCCGAGAGGATAATCTCGGCGCCGCGGAATTCCTGCGGCTTGCCGGCCACCACCGCGGCAACGCCAACGCAGCGTTGGCCCTCGAACAGCAGGCCGCTCGCCTGGGTGCGGGTCAGGATGGTGAGGTTCGGCCGCGCCCGCACCTCGGCGTTCAAGTAGCCGAGGGCGGCGGAGACGCGCTGCGTGCCATCGATCGAGATGGTGACCGGGAAGTAGCCATCCTCGAAGACGCCGTTCTGGTCGGGCAGGTACTTGAAGCCGGCCAGGCGGAAGGCCTCGGCCGTCGCGCGGGTATGGGCGGGCCAGCGCTCCGGCGGGATGCGGGTGACGGGGATGTTCCCGTCCTTGCCGTGCCATTCATCAGCGATATCAAGGTCTCGCTCAACCTTGCGGAAATAGGGCAGCACGGCGTCCCAGTTCCAGCCCGCGGCGCCGCGCGCGGCCCATTCGTCGAAATCGGTGGGCGCGCCGCGATTGGCCATCTGGCCGTTGATCGAGGAGCCGCCGCCGAGCACCCGGGCCTGTTCGTATTTCCGCAGCGGCGGCGGCGCGGCGTTCGGGTTGTTGTGGGAGACGACCTGGGTGCGGACTTTGAGGTCGGTCCAGTGGAAGCGGGGGTCGAAATAGGCAACGCCGGGATAGGTATCGGCGATCTCCTTCGGCACCTCCCCGGGCGGGGTGTCCTGGCCAGCTTCCAGCAGCAGCACGCGATTCGCGCTGCGGGCCGAAAGGCGGCTTGCCAGAACCGAGCCCGCCGAGCCGCCGCCCACGATGATATGGCTGTAGTCCACGCTTTGCCTCCCCCGGACGTCTGACATTGCGGAATCCGGTAGCACGACGTTTGCGGGTGATCCATTTCGGCGGATCACGCGCTGGCCATGATCGAGCGACCGACCAACCGCTTCGGTGAAGGCCGCGCTGTGGTATCGGCTAAGCCATTATCGGTCATGTGCTGCCGGGCGGCGAAGGCTAGAGCGGGATGCGTTGAGGCGGAATCGCCGAAGGCGCTGAATCGCGCGATCCAACACATGCTAGAGCGGGCTGCGTGAACGCATGTGAACGCAGCATGCTCTAGCCGCAGGCATCGTCGATGACGACCGGCAGGCACACCCAGCCCCCGCCCGTTGCTTTAGCCTCTGCCGTCAACGGTGGGGCGGTGGTCGATCCCGTCGACCCGGCACAGCGTCAAGCCGGCCGTTGAACCCGCCAGACTGAGGTGGCAAGCGATGGCGAAGCCCGAACAGCGCTGGTGGTGCAAGGTCTTGCTGCCGGCGGTGGCCTAACGGGTCTGTGGGGATGGGGCCGCGAGGCGTGGTTACGCAGCAAAGCCTGCTCCGAGGCCGCACAGAAGGTCCGATCGTTTTCAAGAAGCGCTTGCGCAACCCGCGCCAGGCGGAGGTAGACCCGCGTGCCCGGTGTCCCATTGTTATCCCGCGCAAAACGACGCACCCCGGGCCAGCGGGACACCAGAAACACGCAAACAAAATAGGACCGGGGCTGGTGCTCATTCTAGTGGTGCGTGCCAGACGGATGGTACCGTCGGGCACGCACCACTAGCCATTGATTTGGTGGGCCGATTCAGCCGACGCTTGGGTACCAAGCGTCGGGATCGGACCACTAGGGATTGATCAGCGGATCTGCTGATTACAAATCAACCCCACGCCGCACTTCGGGGAAAAGCACCCGT
>CAITYE010000338.1 GCA_903896535.1 uncultured Paracraurococcus sp. | reverse complement strand
CTGGCTGGCGGCGGGGGAGACCGAGATCCTGCTCTGCGGGATGGTCGGCAGCCGCCAGGGCTGGGTCGAAGCGCCCTACCTGCCCTGCCCCGCCGGCCCGGCCGAGATCGCCGCCGCCGCCATCCCCATTCCCTTCGACGGCGCCCGGGTCCGGCTGCTGCCCGGGCTGACGACGCGCGCCCCGGGCGGGACGCCGGATGTCATGCGCGGGGAGGAGACGAAGCTCGTCGGCCTGCTGGCAACCCTGGGCACCGCCCCTGCCCTGGTCTGCCTGCCGGGCACGCACAGCAAATGGGCGCGCCTGGCCGATGGGCAGGTCGTGGGCTTCACCACGCATATGACCGGGGAGCTGCGCGCGGTCCTGCTCGACCATTCCATCCTGGGCCGGCAGGCGCGGGCGGCGCCGCCGGATGCGGCCGCCTTCCGCCGCGGCCTGCATCGCGCGGCCGAGCCTGGTGGCCTTTCGCATCATCTGTTCGGCACCCGCGCCCTGGGCCTGTTCGGCGAATTGCCGGAGACAGCGACCGAGAGCTACCTCTCCGGCCTGCTGATCGGCGCCGAATGCCGGGCCGAGGCGAGTGGCGCCGGGACGGTGCATCTGGCCGGCGCCGAGGCGCTGGCGGAGCGCTACGCCATCGCCCTCACCGCCGCCGGGCAGACCTGCCAGCGGCATCCGGATGACATCGCGGCAAGTGGCCTCGCGCTGCTCGCTGGGCGGCTGGCGGCAATGGCCGGTTGATCGGTGGCGGGCGCGCGGTCATATCGGATGTCGCCTTCAAAACAATGGGAAACGTCCATGCCGAACCGCCGTACCCTGCTGCTGGCCGGCCCCGCGCTGCTCGCCGCCCCCGCCCTGGCCCGGGCGCAGGATGCGATCACGCTGCGGCTGCATCACTTCCTGCCCGCCGTCTCCAACGTGCATCGCTTCTTCCTCGTGCCCTGGACGCAGAAGATCCAGCAGGAGAGCAATGGCCGCCTGAAGATCCAGATCTTCCCGGCGATGCAGCTGGGCGGCGCGCCGCCGCAGCTGTTCGACCAGGCACGCGACGGCGTCGCCGACATCATCTGGACCCTGCCCGGCAATACCCCTGGCCGCTTCCCGAAGGTCGAGGTGTTCGAACTGCCCTTCGTCTCCCATAAGCGGGCCATCGTGAACTGCCTCGCGGTGCAGGAATTCGCCGAGAGCGAGCTGCGCGAGGAATTCCGCGACGTGCAGGCGCTTTGCGTCTGGGGGCATGGCGAAGGGCTGATCCACGCCAAGAAGCAGGTCTCCACCATGGAGGACCTGCAGGGCCTGAAGCTGCGCTTCCCCTCCCGCCTCAGTGGCGAGGCGCTGAAGGCGCTGGGGGCGGCGCCGATCGGCATGCCGGTGCCGCAGGTGCCGGAAGCGCTGTCGCAGGGCGTGATCGATGGCGCCGTGGTGCCCTGGGAAGTGGTGCCCTCGCTGCGCTTGCAGGAAATGGTGAAGTACCACACCGAAATCCCCGGCAGCCCGACGCTTTATATCGCCACCTTCATCCTCGGCATGAACAAGGCGAAGTACCAGAGCCTGCCGCCCGATCTGCGGCAGGTGCTGGATGCCAATAGCGGCGCGGTGGCCGCGCGCATGGCCGCCCTACCCTGGGATGAGCGCGGCCCGGTGGTCGAGGCCGAGGTCCGCAAGCGCGGCAATATCATCACCGTGCTCAGCGAGGAGGAGAAGGCCCGCTGGACCCGCCAGACCGCCCCGGTCATCGAGAGCTGGGTGGCCCAGTCGAAGGATAAGGGCTTCGACGGCAAAGCGATGCTGGAGAAGGCCCGCGCGCTGGTCGCCAAATACGCAGCGACGGCCTGAGCGCGCATGGCCGAGCCGGCCTACCCCCCGCGCGGCGCCGTGGCCCGGTTGAGCCTCGGCCTCGCCCTGCTGGGGGGCTTCGTCCTGCTCGGCATCGCCGGCCTCGTCACCTGGTCGGTGGTGCAGCGCTGGCTGATCCGCCAGCCCGTGCCGGGGGATTTCGAGCTGGTCTCGCTCGGCTCCGCCCTCGCGGTCTTCGGCTTCCTCGCCTACGGCACGCTGATGCGGGCGAATATCCTGGTGGACAGCTTCACCCAGGCGCTGCCCGCCGCGCTGCGGCATGGGATCGATGCCGTCTGGATGCTGGTCTGGGCCGGCGTGCTGGCGGTGCTCGCCTGGCAGTTGGGCATTGGCGCGATGGAGACGCGCGGCAACCACACCACCACCATGGTCCTTGGCCTGCCAACCTGGTGGGCGATGCTGCTGGGCGCGCTGGGCTTCGCCGCCGCCGCGCTGGCCGCGCTCTATTGGACCGCGCGCTTCGTCCGCGGACGCGCCTGATGGGCCACACCTGATGTGGCAGGACATGCTGCCGGGGCTGATGGGCTTCGCCGCGCTGCTCGGCCTGATCGCGCTGCGCTGCCCGGTGGGGCTGGCGATGCTGCTGGTCGGCGCGGTCGGCTATGTGCGGATCGTCGATCTGCCGACCTTCCTGAACTACCTGAAGACCACGCCCTGGCACCTCTTTGCCAGCTACACGCTCTCCGTCATCCCGATGTTCATCCTGATGGGGGCGCTGGCTGAACGCGGCGGCCTGGCCCGAGAGCTGTTCGCGGCGGCCAATGCGCTGGTCGGGCATCATCGCGGCGGGCTGGCGCAGGGGGCGATGGTCGGCTGCACGGTCTTCGGGGCGATCTGCGGCTCCTCGGTCGCCACCACCGCGACCATGGGCCGCGCCTGCCTGCCGGAGCTGCGGCGCTTCAACTACGAACCCGGCGTCGCCGCGGCCATGCTGGCGGTGGGCGGCACGCTCGGCGTGCTGATCCCGCCTTCGGTGATCCTGGTGATCTACGCCATCAGCACCGAGCAGAACATCGTCAAGCTGTTCATGGCCAGCACCATCCCCGGGCTGATCGCGGCGGCCTTCTACATGCTGGTGATCTGGCTGCTGGCGCGGCGCAACCCGGCGGCCTGGCCGGCCCTGCCACAGCAGCCCTGGCCAGCGCGGCTGGCGGCGCTGCGCGGCGTCTGGGGCATTGCCACGATCACGCTGGTCGTCGTCGCCGGGCTGTTCGCCGGCATCTTCACGCCGACCGAAAGCGCCGCCGTCGGCTGCGTGCTGACCCTGGCGCTGGGCGTGGCGCGCGGCGATCTGGGGCTGGAGGGCGTGCTGCAAGCGCTGCGCGCCACCGCCGAGACCACCGCCATGATCTTCGCCATCCTGCTGGGGGCGGAGGTCTTCAACGCCTTCCTGGCTTTGTCGCAGCTGCCGGATCTGGCGGCGCTCTGGGTCGGCGAAAGCGGGCTGCCGCCCTATGGCGTGCTGCTCGTGCTGCTGGCCTTCTACATCGTGCTCGGCGCGGTGATGGATGAGCTGGCGATGCTGCTGCTGACCCTGCCGGTCTTCTTCCCCGTAGTGACCGCGCTGGATTTCGGCCTGACGGCGGAACAGACCGCGCTCTGGTTCGGCGTGCTGGTGCTGACCGTGGTCGGCATCGGGCTGACTGCGCCGCCCATCGGGCTGAACGTCTTCGTCATCTCCGGCATGGCGCGGGATGTGCCGATTGCGCGCATCTATCTCGGCGTCATGCCCTTCCTGGCGACCGATCTGCTGCGCCTTGGGCTCTGTGTCATCTTTCCCGGTCTCAGCCTCTGGCTGGTGCGACTGCTCGCACCCGGCTGAGGCCGGGCAGCACCTGTTCCAGCAATAGCCTGGTCTGGGCATAGGGCAGTTCATCGCCTTCCCCGATCGGGCGCAGGACGAATTTGCTGATCCCGACAGCCGCGTATTCGGCGATCCGCGCCAGGATCGCCGCCGCGTCGCCCGCCACCATCATGCGGGCCGGGTCGCGGCCGGTGCGCGCGGCATAGGCCGCCATCGCCTTGGCCGGCGCCGGATCGGACGGTGCGCCCAGCCAGAAATAGAAGCCGGCGCCGTAATGGTCGTCGTCGATCGTGCGACCAAGCGTCGCCGCCTCGGCCTGGATCGCCGTGATCACGGCGCCGGCCTCGGCCGGCGTCTCCGGCCCGGCCTGCCAGCCAGTGCCCCAGCGCGCCGTGCGCTTGACCGCCGCCGCCGAGCCGCCGCCGATCCAGATGGGCAGGTCAGCCTGCACCGGGCGCGGCGCGATGCGGGCGCCCTTCAGCGTGAAATGCCGCCCGGCGTAATCGACGCTTTCTTCCCGCCACAGCCGGGTGATGACCTCCAGCGCCTCATCGGTGACGCGGCCGCGGGTCTTGGGGTCGATCCCCATGGCCTGCCATTCGGGGGCCAGCGGATTGCCGATGCCGAAGGCCGGCAGCAGGCGGCCTTCGGAGAGCACGTCGATGGTCGCGCATTGCTTGGCGACCAGCACCGGGTCGCGGAAGGCCAGCGAGAGGACGTTCATGCCGAACTTCATCCGCCGCGTCCGCCCCGCCACCGCGGCCAGCATGGTCAGGGTTTCGAGGATCGGCGCGCGGCCGAGCAGGCGGTCCGTCTGCCACATCGAATCGGCGCCACCCGCCTCGCACAGATCCACCCAGCGCCAGAAGCCGGCGGCGGTGGCAAAGGGGTATTCGGCCAGGCCGAGACCGAGGGCGACTTTCATGCGCGGAGCAACGGCGCCAGCTCGTCCAGCCGGCGCAGGATGCCGTCACGGTCGAGGTCCGGCACTTCCAGCAGCACCCGGTCGATACCAGCGGCGCGATACTGCGCCAGCGCCCCCGCCTCGGGCGGGGCGCGGAAGACGGTGGCGGTCAGGCTGCCCGGCGCCCGCCCGGCGGCGGCCTCCGCCGCGCGCAGCCGGGCCATGGCGGTCGCTGGCTCGAAGCCGTCGCGGGGGCGGGGGAGCCAGCCATCGCAGAAGGCGGCGACGCGCTTCAGCGTATAGTCCGTCTCGCCGCCCAGCAGGACCGGCGGCCAGGGCTTCTGCAAGGGCTTGGGGTCCATCCAGACGCGTTCGAAGTTCACCATCTCCCCGGCGAAACTCGCCTCGTGCTGGCTCCAGAGCGCCTGCATCGCCAGGACCCGTTCGCGCATCAGCTTGAAGCGGGTCTCGTAGCGGGCGCCGTGGTTTGCCATCTCCTCGACATTCCAGCCGCCGCCGATGCCGAAGACGAAGCGCCCACCAGAGAGGCGGTCGAGGCTCGCCACTGATTTCGCGGTGACGATGGGGTCGCGCTGCGGCACCAGCAGCACGCCGGTGCCAAGCTTCAGCCGCGTGGTGGTGGCAGCCGCGAAGGCCAGCGCCACGAAGGGGTCATAGGTGTGGGCGTAGCGCTTCGGCAGCTCGCCGCCGCCCGGAAAAGGGCTCTCCCGGCTGGCGGGGATATGGGTGTGCTCACAGACGAAAAGGCTCTCGAAGCCCCGCTCCTCCAGCGCCCGGCCCAGCTCGCCCGGGTCGATCCCGTAATCCGTAGGGAAATAGAACACCCCGATCTGCATGGCCGTGCCTCCGCTTCCCGACATCCTACACCGAACTGGCCGGGCGTTGACCACGCCCCTCGGGGCAGGCAAGTCTGGCTGCGCAAAAACACCGAGGAAACCGTCATGGCCGAGG